>JBBQUB010000038.1:0-17285 GCA_038212865.1 Actinomycetales bacterium | reverse complement strand
TGTTCTACAATCGGATCAGACTTCACTCCGGACTCGGCTACAGAACACCCCACGAAGTCGCCACCGAATACCAGCAGAAACAACTAATCGCCGCGTGATTCACGCGAAAGTCACTGTCCGTTGAGAGCCGACCAGATCAATGGGTGTCAGCCTGGTTGACACCGTGGAACCCAGCGGAGCAGACCTGGAGTCTGACAATCCCGCCATCAGTCTGCGTGCCGTAGGCGCATTTCATCGGCTTGCTGAACAGGTCGAGGCAAGCAACGTGAAACGTGCCCGAGACCGCGGCTGGTCATCGGAGCAGATCGGGGATGCTCTGCTCTCGGGATCTCCCGTCAGTCGGTGCAGGAAGTACGGAAGGAGAGGTTGAGCATGAAGCTCGGCTCAGTGTCGACGCCAGGAAGATGGTCCTGACGTCAGCAGCGGAGGAGGCCCGGCGAAGAGATGATGGCGCCTCGGCACCGATCACCTCCTGCCGGGGCTCCTTCATGACGCGGACTCCCCCGTCACCAAAGCCCTTGGGACTGACCTTGAGTCCGCCCGAGCCGCCTCGGATGCACTCGACCGAGCGGCACTGGCCGCCGTCGGAGTCGATGTCGCCCAGCTGCGCACCCCGCGCGGCCCGTCTACTCGCGTCGGCTCTTGTCGCTCACCTCCGGCGCCCGGGCAGTCATGAAAGGCACAGTGGAGCGGACCCGTCAGAACCGGCTCAAGCGCATCGAGACACGCCATTTCCTGCTTGCCCTTCTCGACCGGGAGCGTCCGGACCCGGCTGCCGAGCTGCTGAGGGCTCTTGGCGTTGATCCCGCACAGGTCCGCAAGCGGCTCGAAGGCGCGACGGAATGAAGGCACCAGGACTGAAGACACGAACGACTGAAGAACCGCGGAGTCGAAGGCCTGCATACGCCCGGGCGTCGCAAATGGGGAGCTGGAGCCGCAGTGTTGGTGTCGACATGTTCGTGCCTCGGACGGGGCGCCGCCCGCCGCCTCCGAATATTGGATGTGCAGCACGACGCAAATGCCATGGTGGTTGCGCTCAGGGCGGTCCACTGGCAGTTTGGGCTCCTGATATTGCTGCAACATCGAGGTGGCACGCGGAGACAACGCCAGCTAGCGAAAACGCTCTTGCCTACGAGGTGCATGGCTCAGGTCCACCGGTCGTTTTTCTCCACGGGCTCACGTTCGACCGAACCCTATGGCGGCCGATCGTGGAGCGGATGGACGGCAGTTTCCGCTGCATCTTGATCGACCTTCCTGGTCACGGTGAGAGCGCCGGGTTACCTAGCTCAATGCCCCATCTTGGCGAGGCCATACACGACCTACTTGAGGAGCTCGGTGTGGCCAAGCCCGTGGTGGTCGGACACTCCTTGGGATTGATGCTGGCCGTCCTCTATGCCGGCACGTACCCGGCGGCGGGCGTGATCAACGTGGATCAGACCCTCAACCAGCAAAGCATGCTCGGCTTCATGCATCACATGGAGGGCGCGCTACGCGGAGACGACTTCGCCGCTGCCTTCGAGCCGTTCCGCCAAAGCATCGGCGTGGACAAGCTGCCCAAACCCATGCGCTCGACGGTCCGCGAACACCAGATCATCCGACAAGACCTGGTGCTCAGTTACTGAGACGAAGTCCTGAGCAGCGACCCCGAGGAGATGCAACAGCGCCTCGACGACCTGCTCGACAACCTCTCGATCCCCTATCTGGCCGACTTCGGAAATCCCATCCCTGACGAAGACCGCGTCCATCTCCGCCAGCACGTTCCGGGCGCCCAAATAGAGGAATGGCCCGACAACGGCCACATGGTGCACCTCATGCAGCCGGGCCGCTTCGCGCAGCTGACCAGCGACTTCGTAACGGCATGCAGCGCGGAAGCGCCAGCGGCCGAAGGTTCCGTTTCCTCCCAGGACTCAGGAGGGTTGTGAGGTCGCAGGGCTCCCCGGCCCTTGCTCAGTTCAGGCCGCTCAAATGGGTCAAAACGGCTTAAAAAACCGGTTCGAACTGAGCAAAGCCGCTTGAACTGAGCAAGCAAACCTCAACTGGGCGTCGAAGATCACAACCGGCAACGACACCGTCGGGTTCATGGCGACCTACTCCACCCGTTCAGGTGCTCGGCCAGGCGTCGACCAGGCGCCCGCGAACGTCCTCGAGCAGCATCGGGAGGGCCTTTGTCTGCCCGATGATGGGCAGGAAGTTCGAATCACCGCCCCATCGCGGGACGATGTGCTGGTGAAGATGCGCACTCACGCCAGCCCCGGCGACAGCGCCCTGGTTCATGCCGATGTTGTAGCCCATGGGCTTCGAACAGGACTCCAACGCAACCAGGCTCGCCTTGGTGAGAGCGCTGAACTCAAGGGTCTCCTCATCGGTCAGGTCGACGTAGAGGGAGACATGCCGGTAGGGACAGACCAGTACGTGACCGGGGTTGTAAGGAAAGAGGTTCATGACGACGTAGCCGCTCTGACCACGATGGACGATCAGGCCTTCTGCGTCGTCCTTGCCAACGACTGAGCAGAAGGGGCATCCGGCCCCGGCGTCATCGGTCGGACGTTCACCGTTGATATAGGCCATTCGGTGTGGGGTCCACAGGCGCTCGAACCCGTCGTCGACGTGTGCGAAATCGTCCGGCGACTCGAGCTCCGGCCCCTTGTCGCTCTCCTCCTGCGTCATGGGCAGATCCTATGCATCCCGCGTCAGGTCGCGGCGGCGACCATCCAGCTCGCACCGAGTCCAAGAACACCCACGGTCACCACGAGGAAGAACCCCACCCACACGATCGCCGGCAGGTGGGTGAGCCGTGCGAGCTGGTCGGCGTCGGAGCTCCTGGCTCCGGTGCGACGTCGCAGTGTCTGGAGCTCCAGGACCGGGCGCGGCGCGGCCAGCAACAAAAACCAGGTCAGGACGTAGGCGAACGCTGACTGCACCTGCGGGGCGAGCCACCATGACACCCCGAGCACTACTGCGGCGCTGAACAGGATCGACCACAGCCCGAACCAGTTGCGTACCTGGATCAGCAGCAACGCCAACAGGATCAGCAGAGCCCACAATAGACCGACAGCTCGATTCTGGGCCAGCAGAGCGGCGGCGCCAAGTCCGAGCAGACCGGGGCCGACATAGCCTGCGGCGGCCGTCAGGATCATCCCGGGCCCGTTGGTCCTGCCCGCCGACACCGTCAGACCAGACGTGTCCGAGTGCAGCCGTATGCCGTGGAGCTTGCGTCCCGACAGCAGGGCAGCGAAGCCGTGGGCCGCCTCGTGCGCGATGGTCACGACGTGCCGGGTGATCCCCCAGGCGCCCGGGACCCAGACCAACAGCGTCGCGAGGATGGCAGCCAAGGCGACGACCCGACCGGGCGGAGCCGGCTGGGTGGTCAGGGCGCGGTTCCACACCTCGTGCAGGATGTCCACGGCGCTGTGGTCAGACCTGCCTGCGGCTCTCGACCGCCTCCACGATCTCCGCGATCGCCTCAGCGATCGGGATACCGTTCTTCTGTGAGCCATCTCGATAGCGGAACGAGACTGCCCCGGCCGACCGATCGTCCTCGCCGGCGATGAGCATGAACGGCACCTTGGACTTCTGAGCGGTCCGGATCTTCTTCGGGAACCGGTCGTCCGAGGTGTCGATATCGACGCGAATCTTCTTGGCCTTCAGGCGATCGGCGATGTCGAACAAGTAGTCGTTGAACTCCTCGGCCACCGGAATGCCGAGGACCTGGACCGGAGCCAGCCAGGGCGGGAAGGCACCGGCGTAGTGCTCGGTCAGCACGGCGAAGAACCTCTCGACCGAGCCGAACAGCGCGCGGTGGATCATGATCGGGCGCTGACGGGACCCGTCGTCCGACTGGTACTCGAGCTCGAAACGCTCGGGGAGGTTGAAGTCGACCTGGATGGTGGACATCTGCCAGGTGCGGCCGATGGCGTCGCGAGCCTGGACAGAGATCTTCGGGCCGTAGAACGCAGCTCCGCCAGGGTCGTCGACCAGGTCGAGACCGGAGTCGCTGGCTGCGTCCCTGAGCGCCTCCGTGGCCTTGGCCCAGTTCTCATCCGTGCCGACGAACTTCTCTTCGTTGCGGGTCGACAGCTCGAGGTAGAAGTCGTCCAGGCCATAGTCCTTGAGCAGGTCGATGACGAAGGTCAACAGGGTCTTGAGCTCTGACTGGAGCTGCTCGGCGGTGACGTAGATGTGGGCGTCGTCCTGGGTCATCCCACGGACTCGGGTCAGTCCGTGCACCACGCCGGACTTCTCGTAGCGATAGACCGAGCCGAACTCGAAGAGCCGCAACGGAAGCTCACGGTAGGACCGGCCCCGCGCCCGGAAGATCAGGCAGTGGAAGGGGCAGTTCATCGGCTTGAGGTAGTAGTCCTGCCCCTGCCTGCGGATCGTGCCGTCAGCAGCGCGCTCCTCGTCCAGGTGCATGGGTGGGTACATGCTGTCGGCGTACCAGTCGAGGTGACCCGACGTCTGGAACAGGTTGCCCTTGGTGATGTGGGGTGAGTAGACGAACTCGTAGCCGGACTCCTCATGACGCTGGCGCGAGTAGTCCTCCATCACCTTGCGGATGATCCCGCCTTTGGGGTGGAACACCGCCAGTCCGGAGCCGATCTCATCGGGGAAGGAGAACAGGTCGAGCTCGGCCCCAAGCTTGCGATGGTCACGCTTTTCGGCCTCGGACAGCCGCTCCAGATAGGCCTTGAGCTCATCCTTGGTCGCCCAAGCCGTCCCATAGACACGCTGTAGCTGCGGGTTCTTCTCGGAGCCGCGCCAGTAGGCCGCAGCCGAGCGCATCAGCTTGAAGGCGTTGCCCAGTACCTTGGTCGTGGGCACGTGCGGGCCGCGGCACAGGTCGCCCCAGGCTCGCTCGCCGTCGCGGCGGATGTTGTCGTAGATCGTCAGCTCGCCCGCCCCGACCTCGACCTCTGCGCCCTCGACAGACGACACGGTGTCGGTCGCTCCTGATTTCAATCCGATCAGCTCGATCTTGTAAGGCTCGTCTGCCAGCTCAATGCGCGCAGCCTCATCGGTGACCACTCGACGTTGGAAGCTCTGGCCCTCGTTGATGATCTTCTGCATGGCCTTCTCGAGGGCCTTGAGGTCATCGGGAGTGAACGGGGTCTCCACGTCGAAGTCGTAGTAGAAGCCATCGCGGATCGGCGGGCCGATGCCCAGCTTGGCCTTGGGGTTGATCTGCTGGACGGCCTGGGCGAGGACGTGAGCGGCCGAGTGACGCAGGACGGCGAGGCCCTCATCGGAGTCCACGCCCACCGGCTCGACGACATCGCCGTCGGCAAGGACCTGGGCGAGGTCACGCAGCTCACCATTGACCCGTGCGACAAGTGCGCCCTTCTCCTCGGCGAGGACCTCTGCGGCCGTAGTCCCCGTGTCGACCGATCGCTCGCTCCCAGCGATGACCACGGTGATGTCGGAAGACACGTTGACTCCTCAGAAAAGGTGGTAGGCCGCGGGTCAAGGTGGTGGACGTGAAGGGACTCGAACCCCTGACCTCTCGCGTGTGAGGCGAGCGCTCTAACCAGCTGAGCTACACGTCCGGACTGTGCCACCCGTCATACGAGCAGCGGACAGGAGAATAGCCGTTCTCATCGTTCGGTCCCTAATCCATCACACGGGTCGGCCCCGGCTGTGGCTGTCGAACCGACCTCAGAGACCGGGCAGCTTTACGAGCAGGTCCACGAGCCACTCGGGAAGGAAGCTGGAGATACCGCCGACCAGGAGCAAGAGCCAGAAGATCGCGGCGAGCGCGACAAGGGTGGCCAACAGCACCAGCCCGTTGACCCACCAGGGCTGGGCCTTCAGCCAAGCGGTCCAGGCGCTGAGAGCGCGCCTGGCGACCCTCAGCACTCGCTGGGCCCACTCGAACTCAGATGCCCAGATCGCCAGTCCGAGGAAGACCACAAGCCATCCGGGACCGGGAAACGGCACCATGATCAGACCGATGACGAGGACGATCAGCCCGACGACCCCCACGATGATGCGATAGATCCGGTGGGAGTGTGGGTTCGAACGGATCTTGCGTCGCCACTCCCAGTCGTCGTCGCCGGCGTCCAGGGTGATGTTGTGGTCGTCGCCACTCCCGGCGTTCATCTCGTTCACGGGTCGAGACGCTCGCGCGACAGACGGGCAAAGATCGCGGTGGCATGGGCCGTCACGGGCCCCGGGGCGTTGACCAACCGGTCGTCGACGGCATGGACACCCATCACGTCCTTGGTCGAGGACGTGATGAACACCTCCTGCGCCTGAGCCAGGATCGAAATCGGCAGCGGCTCGGCATGCACCGTGAGCCCGTCCTCGCGGCACCACGCGATCACGAGCTCCCGGGTTACGCCGGTCAGTGGTCCTGAGGCCAGGTCTGGTGTGAGGATCTCGCCGTCAACAACCACGAAGACGTTGGACCCGGTGCACTCGCAGAGGTTCCCCACCGAGTTCGCAAAGACCGCCTCGACTCCCCCATGCTCCTTGGCGAAGGCAAGGGCCACGACATTCTCCGCGTATGACGTGGTCTTCAGCCCCGCTGTGGGACTGCGCTCGTTGCGGGTCCAGGGCACGACGACCAGCTTGCCGGTGTCCGGGTTCGGGGGCTGCGGGGCGGCGGTGACGATGTAGGTCAGCGGTGAGGCATAGCGGTCAGATCCGAGGGGACCTGTGCCACCGGTGACGGTGTAACGAAGCCGTCCGGAGGTGATGGGATCGCCCGCCAGCACTGCCTTGATCCCGGCATCGATCACGCTGTGGTCAGCGGCAGGCAGGCCGAGCCCGGCCATCGTGCGGTCCAGCCGGCGGGCGTGGCGCGCGAGGGCGAACGGCACCCCATCGACGACCTTGCACGTCTCGAAGGCCCCGTCGCCGACGGTCACGCCGTGGTCGAGCGCACCGATCGACGCGGCCGCGGGGTCCACCCGCTGGCCGTTGACCCAGACCCGGACCTGGCCACCCCGACTGCTCTCGTCCTTGCCAGCTTCGCTCACGGTCCCACCCTTCCAGACGCGAGTCCGATCAGTCGAGCGGCTTTCAGCTCGGTCTCGGCCCACTCCTGTGCCGGGTCCGAGCCCGAGTGATCCCCGCACCGGTGCCGAACCTCAGCCACCGTGCTCCGGTCGCGTCACGGTCGGCCCAGAAGGTGCGTATGCCGACAGCGAGCTCGCCCTCACCGGTGTCCGCATCCACCCAACCGATGGCCCCGCAGTACGGCCCTCGCGGCACCGCCTCGAGGTCGGCAATAGCGCGTAGCGCCGACGGCTTGGGCGCCCCGGACACCGACCCGGGCGAAAAGGTCGTGGCCAGGATCTCGGCCCAGCTCACCCCGGGCCGCAGCTCGCCCGAGACCGTGGTGACCAGATGGGTCAGTCCGGGATGCTCCTCGGGCGCACACAGTGCGTCCACGCTCACGGTGCCGGGACGGCATACGGGTGAGAGGTCGTTGCGCACGAGGTCGGCGATCATGACGTTCTCCGCATAGTCCTTGGCCAACATCGTCGACATGGTCGTGGCGGTCCCCTTGATGGGCCGGGACTCGATCCGCCCTGCACTCCTGATCAGGAAGGCCTCTGGTGATGCGCCCAGTACGTCCAGCCCGGCTTCCGGGACGTGAACACGTCCGGCATATGGCGCCGGATTCCTTTCTGCGACGAGGGTTTCCAGACCCCCGAGATCGGCGTCTTCGGCAAGAGCGTGACTCAAGATCCGACAGAGGCTCACCTGATAGACCTCACCCGCCGCGATGCGATCACGGATGCTACTCACGCCCGCAAGGTATGCCGTGGTGTTGAGCGACGAGCTCCAGTCACCTCGGAGCGGCGCCCAGGCAGGAGGCAACCTCGGCTGCTGGCTCCGGCTGTCCCCTCCCCAATCCTTCAGCACCTGCGCGAAACGAACGCACCTGACCTTGCCCTCGAAGGTGATGACGACCGCCCAGAACCCGCCCCGGTCAAAGCATTCCACGTCATCGGCGACCTCAACCACCTCGTGTGCTCAACGACTGCCAAAATGCGCATGGGCGACTCCCGGGCCAACCGCGCTCATGGCAGCCAGGGTTTGCCGGCGAGCTCGGTGACCACCAGGGCGTTACTGACCCAGGGAGCCTGCAGCGCCAGGCTGATCACGCACACTGCCACCACCAGTGCGGCACGTCTCCGCGGGATCGTCCCGGGTTCAGGGCTTCCAACCATCAACAACGCCAGGGGAAACGCGAGCAGGAGGTATCGAAGCATCCCGGTGTGCACGCCGGCGACGAACAACAAGAAGATCGGATAAATCGCAAACCAGGCCCGCACCTCGGTCCCCCACGTGTGGGTCAGCCTGCTGAGCGACATGGCCACGAAGAGCACGACCAGGAGCGCCAGACCGAACACTCCGATCCAGCCGATGTGCTCGAACGCGTTGGTGAACCAGCCGAACCGGCCCACGATTACGGCGTTGGACACACTCCCCCGATTGGCGCCGGTGTCGTTGGCCCCGTTCGTGATCGCGGACGTGATCGTGGACCACAGCGAGACCGACGTCGCTGAAACCAGCCCCAAGACGCTCATCCCGACGACCTCGCCACGCCCGATCGGATCGTGGACCCGGCCGCGGAAGCGCGCGAGCGCATGGACCACCACGACGATCGCCAAAGGAGGGGTCACCAGCCGGGTCAGCGAGAGCAGGACCACCACCAGGACAGCCCAGCCGTAGCGGCGGCGGGCCAGCAGCAGCAGGGTGGCGCAGACGAACAGGAGTGAAAGGCTCTCGGAGTAGGCAGCCTGGAACAAGGGTGCCGCGACGAAGGAGCAGGTGAACAAGACGGTGGCAGCGGCCGCGAACCAGCCTGCGGTGCGCTCGACCAGGGCGTACATGAAAACCATTGCGGCTCCGCCGGCCACCAGGTTCACGGCTGTGGCAACCACACCGAAGCTCAGCCCCGTCACCGTCATCAGCGCCCCCACGACGGTGGGGAACAGTGGGAGGAAAGCGAACGCCTTGAGTGCGTCCATGGCGTCCGGGTCGCCGGGCAAGGGCAGGCGATAGCCGTTGGTGGCGATCCGCTCGTACCACTGGCCGTCCCAGTTGGCGATCAAGCCCAGATAGCCGGGTGAGTCTGGATGCGCCGTGAACTGATAGATGCCGGGGTGATCCGGTGAAGGAAGTGCCACCTGGTGACGGGCCGCGATGACGATAACCACGAAGCCGTAGAGCCGGGTGAGGGCGAAGATGAGCAGCGGCAACCAGATGGCGAGCGGGACCCGGACCCGCCCCATACGCCATGTCGACAACTCGGGAGTCTGCGCAGCTTTCGCCGCCATGGCACTCCCGGTGGACGTCATCTGATGAACATAGGTCAGGACCGAGCAAACGCGTATGTGCAGCGGCCGTTGCTGTGCTGGATGCTACCGGGTTCCCGAAAGGGCGATGATGGTCGTCATGATCCCCCTCGCCGCGCCGCTTCCAGATGTCCCGTTCTGGCTGCGTGGCAGCGGCCTGGAGATCCTGCTGCTCGTCATCGGCTCCGTGCTGTTGACGCGCTTCGCGACGTGGCTCAAGTCGATGATCACCGAACGCATCGACTCGAACGACGACGAGTCCGACGATCTCGTTCGTTCGGAGTCTGCCAAGCACCGACACGCGTTGGCCCAGGTGCTCACCTGGGCGGCTCTGGTCACCGTCTACGTGGTGACCGGGGTGCAGATCGTCGAGCGTCTCGGGGTGCCCACCAGCGGTCTCGTGGCGCCGGCGGCTGTCGTGGGCGTGGCCCTCGGCTTCGGCGCGCAGCGCCTGGTCCAGGACCTGCTCGCGGGCTTCTTCATCATCGCCGAGCGTCAGTATGGCTTCGGCGACCTGATCAGCATTGCCGGCATCGGCATCCCTGTGAACGTGATCGGCACCGTCGAGGAAGTGAGCCTGCGGATGACCAAGATCCGCACACCCAACGGTGAGGTCATCATCACCCCGAACGGCCAGATCGTTCAGCTCACCAACCTGTCCCGGGACTGGGCGCGCGCCGTGGTCGATGTGCCCTTCCCGCTGAACGTCGATATCGGTCGTGCCGGCGAGATCCTGCGACAGGTCGGACGTGAGATGTATGCCGACGAAGACCTCCACCCCCAGCTCCTTGATGCGCCGGCGGTGATGGGCGTCGAGAGCATCGAGGTCGACCAGATTCACGTTCGGGTCGTTGCGCGGACATTGCCCGGCAGACAGTTCTTTGTCGGACGTGCCCTCAGGGGGCGCATCGCGGCTGCACTTCTACGCGATGGCATCCATGTCGCCGTCGAGCTCCACACGTCTGAGCCGACGGACATGACGTCGTGAAACGCCCTGCCGGCTGGTCGACCTGGCTGCGTCCTCGCCGCTCGACCTGGGCACTGATGCTGTTGTTTGCGTTGACGTTGGTGACCTACCTCTTGGTTCGCCCTCTACCGCCGGGCGCCGTGGCCACGATTCCTGAGCGAACCCCCGTGATCACCACGCCAAGGACGGTGACCCCCGAACCGGCGACGCCGACACCGACGGACGGGCTCACGACCGCGCCCCCGACCAGTGAGCCGACAACCTCGCCGACCGCTGTCCCCACCACGGCGCCCACCCCAGCTACCACGACGTCCGGCACGCCGACCACCACTGGTGTCCCACCGGCGACGGCCACCACCCCCGCACCCACGCCAACCTGAACCAGCGTGGACCTGGCCTACAGCAGACGATCAGCGGGCGTCGTACAGGCCTTCGGTCATCGCACGGTGCAGCAGCGCCTGCGCGGACCACAGCATCAATTCCCGCGCCTTCTTTCGGGAGAGCCCAGCAACGTCGGTGAGCCAGACCAAGGATTCGATTCCGACCGCCGCGCGCACGGCGATCGCCAGCTGGTGAACCGCCGTCTCCCCCAGCTCTGGCACCAAGGGCGCCAGCGCCTCCTCGAACCATCCGATCGCGCGCCCTTGTCGTAGCGGGAGAGCGCGTGCGGCGCCATCCGCCTCGAGGGAAAGACGAAGCATCGTCCGCTGTTGCAGCTCCGTCTTGACGATCATTGCAGTGAAGGCCTTGACGGCGGCGAGTAGCCGTTCCTCGGGATCGGTGCCGACATCCGGAGGAAGCATGGACGTGGCGTCGATCTCTGGATGAGCGGCGACCAACAGGGCCTTCTGGTTCGGGAAGTACCTGTACGCCGTAGTCCGAGATATCGCGGCCTCCGCTGCCGCCTCTTCTACCGTCGGGGCGGTCACCCCACGTGCCATCAGGACACGGGCCGCAGAGACCAGCTCGTTGCGGGTGCGACGCTTCTGCCCGGTCCGGCCGGTCTGCTCATAGGTCATTGACATGTGGTTCACGGTACTCTACTTTCATTATGGTACTTCGGTACCATCACCAAGGAGAGGAAACGATCATGGACAAGATCACCCAGACCCTGGCCACAACGGTGCGCGAGAGCGGCGAGGGCGAACGGCGCTGGTTCTGCGGGGGCGGGGTCATGACCTGGAAAGCCACCGCGAAAGAGACCGGAGGCGCGTTCATGATCTGGGAGGACGTCATGGACCGCGGCAAGGTCACGCCGCTGCACCTGCATGCGGACGCTGACGAGACGTTCTACCTGCTCGAGGGCGAGATCCTCCTGCACATTTCCGGACAGGAGCGTCGGGTCGGTCCTGGCGGCATCGCGGTTCTGCCCAGGGGCGTCCCCCATGCCTTCATGGTGATGTCACCGGAGGCGAAAATGCTCTGCTTCCAGAATCCTGCCGGTGGAGAGGCCTTCTACCTGGACGCCAGTGAGCCCATGGCCAAGGGCGAACGGGCCGGCGTGGTCGACATGGACCGGATCCGCGCAGCTGCGGCAAAGACGGGGGCCATCGAGATCCTCGGACCACCCCCGTTCGCTACGCCCTGAGGCGACGTCGTCAGTTCAGGACACCTGGATCTCGAGGTGGTTGCGCCCGGTGGCCTTAAGGCCCTCCTTGACCAACGCCATGTCGATCGCGACGCCGGCGGGGCGGTAGGGGTTCGACAACGGGCTCGATTGCAGCACAATGTCATTCAGCGTCACTGAGACGGGTCCAACGCCACGGTCGCCGACCCGGAAGGTCAGGTCCGTCGGTATGCCGTCCACCGGCACGGTGGCTTCCAACCGGTCCAGGGCAGGGGCCAGCACCGGGTCGATCTCCAGGACACTGCCGCGTCGACGCACACCCAGGAGGCATTCGACGACAAGCCGCAGGAAGATCCCCGGGCCGGAGGAGTAGACCCGCCAACCGCCCTCGAGAGGGACCCTGCCTTCGATGACTTCGCCATAGCGTTCGGCTGCCTCGTATCGATCCGCGAAGGCCGCGTCGGAGGAGGAGTAGTAGCAGGTGGACTGACGTGGCTGGGCAGTCGGGATGCGTTCGGTCACGCCGATGGGGTTGACCAGGGTCAAGGCTTCCCACAGCCCCTCGGGGTCGCCGTAATGAGCCAGGGCCTCGGCATAGCGCAGGTGGGCGTGCGTGTACATGATCCCGATCTCACGACCGAAGAAGGTGCTCGCCTCGGCTCGCTGGAAGACCTCCATCGGGCCGCCGTGGTAACGGGCGGGGCGGTCGAAGAGCCTGGCCCCGTCAGGGCCAAGGAGATGCTCTCGGATGACCCCCAGATGCTCGCGCGCCTCGCTCGGGGAGAGGAGGTCACCGCAGATCGCATGAATGATCTGGAGAAGGCCGTACCTCAGCCCCGTCCTCTGGTCTGATGGGTGGACGAGGTGCTCGATCGACCCATCCGATGAGAACAGGCCATAGCCGGCCAGCACCCCGTCGCGGATGAGCAGGTTGTGGATGGCCACCGCCGTCTCATCGGCGACCTTCTCGGACTGTTCGGCATACGTGATGGCGTCGGCGGCCTCCTGCCCCTCAAACCCTGATCTGACATTTCGCAGCGATCCCGCGAGGGTGCGCAACGCCTGCACCTGAAGGGTGGCGGTCCACGTGGAGCACAGTCGCGCAGCGAGCTGTGGGTCGGCCGGTTGCAGCGAGTCGTTCCAGTCGCCGTGTCCGTATGCCGGCAGGGCGCTGCCGGGCACCGTACCGGCGGCGATGACGGCCAGCGCGCGCCGCAGATGCTCGAGCATCGGCTCCACCGCCGTTGCTCCCTCGTCGCAGGCGAACGGGATCCGTTCGGCCAGCACACCGGCATCGCCGGTCACCGCCAGGTACTCAGCGAGCGCGAGAACCGGCCAGAAGACGACATCACCGTGAGCGTCTCGCTGCCGCCCACGGACCTCCCGAGCAAAGAACTCGAAGGACTGGGGCCAGTCGCCTCGCTCGTTCTGGGCTCGAAAGACCCGGATGATGAGGTCACGCATGGGCCCGGTCTTGCCGAAAGCGATCAGCAGCCCCACCGGTCCCTGACAGACGTCCCTGGTGCCCCAGGCGCCGCCCGTGGCTTGCTCCAGCCCTCGCGGTGACAAGTAGTGGACGAGGGCGTCATGAGCGAACCATGGCAGCACCGTGTTGAGCCGGTCGACGTCATCGGCCAGTGGCGAGTCGGCTGGGGGCCTCAGCTGCACCAAAGCCCTGATGCCGTCCCAGAACTGGAGCTCTGTGCTGTTGGCCGCCACTGTGGCCAAGAGACCCTGATCCGCGAGGTCCTGCCCGGCCAGGTCAGCCGCAGGGATCAGGGAAGCGGTGAACGTCACGTTCACCTCTGCGGCGGGCGCGCTGCGCATGGTGATCCAGGGCAGGGTTCGCGACTGCCCGTCCAGGAAGAGGACCTCGTCACGGCATACGGCATCGATCGTTCCCGGTTCCCAGGAGAACCGGAACGACCCCGCAGGGAACCGAGCCGAGGCCAGGGAGCCCTCCACGGGACGAACCGTGACCCCCGCCTCATCGCTCTCGAGTAACGGCGGCTCAGGCTCCTGGTTGTCATCGGCACCCAGCGCCACGTGGGCGCAGATCAGGAATCGGAGTGGCCGGCCGTTGCGAACCCGGATCACCAGGCCGAGCTCGTGCGACTGCGCCGGCGCCCTGGAGACGACCTCGATCAGGCCGCCAGCATGTCGGTACCACCAGCGGCAGGAGTCCAGGCTCACCGCCCACGCACTGGGTTCGTCCAACAGGGCCCATCCGTTCGCGGCATCCGGGGACTCCACGAAAACCCGCAGCCCTGCTGCCTGCCGCAGACCGAGATAGCTGCGGCGGCTGGAGAGCATCAGGTTCCGGCTGACGTGCCCCTGGGTGACGTGCGAGTGGAACGTCCCCGCCATCCAGGCGGTGCTGGTGAGGCTGCCCTCGTCTGGCACCAGGGACGTTCCCGTTCGCATGACGTGGCCGTGCGGACGCAGGACCGCGGCCTGCTTGGCACGGGTCACGACGTGAGCTCCATCGTCGGTGAAGTAGCTGAACAGGGTCTGGTCAACCTGCTCCGTATGCCGGCGCCCCTCACCCGCGAGGGTGGCCAGCTCTTGGCCATCCAGTGGCGCGCAGACCAGTGCCGGGGCCGACGAGAAGAGCGACGCGGGGGCAGCCTGGGCACCGATGGCTGGTTGCGCGGCGGTATGACGGCGGGCCAAGTCGCCCACGTGGCCAGGCTCCGCTTCCGGCTGGCCCAGAACCTCTTGAACGAACTCCTCGTCGCGTTCGGACGAGGGGGCCGGGTGGTCTGGGCGGTAGGCCCCGAAGAAGCCGGTGGAGGTGGTGTCGCCCCTGGTCAGCTGCGCTGGGCGGCACTGGAGGAGGGCGAGCGTGTGCTCGTGCTGAAGCCGGACGCTCGGGAGGTCCTTGGCGACAAGCCCGGGAGGGTGGGCCCCGGCTTGACGTGAACGTCCCACCAACTGGAGGGCGTCGGTGCCCCAGCCCACGCCTTCGCTGAGAGCGCCGACTACGGCCCAGGGAGCGGTCGCGCCAGGCATGTTCTGGCGCACCGCCAGCACGGTGCCCACCGACGAGGTCTCGACAGGAGTGAGGTCGAGATACTGGCTGACGTAGTACTCACTCGCGCGCACGGCGCCCCACGGTGCCAGCGCGAGATCCTGTGCGTAGACGACGTCGATCTCGGTCAGGTCTGGGCGCAGACTCGTCACCGAGACGTGCCAGTACCAAGCGGTCAGGGCATCGGCAAGTCGGAAGGCGACGGTGTACGACAGGTCGTGCCAGCTCCCGGTGATGACGGGCCCGTCACCGTTCCACTCGACTGTGGTGGCACTTCCCGGCCCCAGCATGGCCACAGCCTCGGCGCCTTCGTTACCTCGAATCCGCAGATACAGGTTGGCTGGACCGGCTTCGAGCTCGTCGGCTGGGTACATCAGCAGGCTTCGATCACCGACATCCAGCCGGCGCAGGACGGCGCTGGTGGTGAACCGCGCCGCCATCCCGGAAGGGCTGCTGACGCAACGGGAGTCCACGCTCAAGTAATCACGCCTGCGCCGAACTCCTCGATCCCGATCAGCGCCTTGATCGTGGACTGGACCTCACCCTTGATGAAGTTCCGCCGAATGACGTTGTCGCAGAAGACATTCCCGATGGCGCCAAGCACCATCGCCTGGTCCAGCGACAGGTATCGCTTGGCGATGAGTCGCGACTTGACCGCGACAGCGTCGTAGAAGCCGCCCTTGCCGTAGGCCTTGAGGTCTCGCTCGATCTTGACCAGGTTGTCGAAGGCCGCGGCCGGTTCGTACTGCATGGCAAGAAAGGCCGCGTGTGGCGTGACGACGCCGTCACCCCAGGTGGGGTTGGGGTTGGTCGCCGGGCGACATCCTTCGAAGCCGCCGTCGTAGTTGGTGCGCTCCATATCCGAGGGGTAGCCGTCCGGGTTCATCCCGATGACGTCGACTCCCCACTCGCTGTATCCGCCGCCTGGCCGGCTGGCCGGTGAGAATCCCCAGTAGCCGTACTTGGCGTCGTCCAGCCCGAACTCGCGTTGAGCGCGCACCGCGAGCGCATGGTTGATGCCCCACGCCCTTGGCGCCCAACTGGCCTCTGGCACAAAGAGATCGGGCATGAGCTCCTCGAACATGTCGCCGCCCCAGCTGGGCACGATGTGCATGCCGCGGTATGTAAAAGCGCCCTCGAAGACGTCGATGCCGTAGTAGGTGCGGTGCTCGCCGACAGCCTTCTGCTCGATCCACGACCAGTCGCAGGTGTTGGGGAACGTCCGCTGGGTGGCGTAGTAGGCGGCGGGCGGGATCTGGCCGTGGGCGATCCCGATGTAGGTCGCGATCCGGGGCTCGGACACATGGATGTCGTAGTGGTTGGTCGTGTAGAAGACGTCCGGCCCAACGCCGAGGTAGTTGCCCCTTACGAACGTGCGCGGCGGCTGCGGCTCAACGTCCCAGAAGCCGCCGCGCAGCAGGCCCGCGGCGATGCCAGGACGGGCGTCCTTGTTGTAGAACATGCCAAAGTTCATCCTGCTCAGCAGTGCGTTCGCCAGCTTGGCAACCCTCGGCTCGGCGTTGCGTACGACCATGAGCGAGGCAGCGAACCAGCCGTTGTCCACGCTCGAGAGGAAGGGGTAGGTCGTGCTGCCGTCCGCCGGCCACACCGTGATCACGGCGCCTGTGGCTTCGGCGTACCAGTTGTAGAACATGCCGCTGGGCTCATGGTGCTTCAGCGTCGACATGGTCCTCAGGGTCTTGGTCAGGCGCGCCCTGCACTCGGCTGCGCTGATGATGCCCAGGTCTCGTGCCACGACGGTGCTCCACAGATAGCCACCAATATTTGTCGGCGACGTGTATCCGCTACGCCGAGGATTCGCGAGTGGCCCACTGATGTTGTCGGCGGGCAGCCCCGTCTTCGGATCCGTCATGGCCACCAGCGATGCCCAGGTGTCGATCGCCCATCGCGAGATGGTGGCGCGGTCGACGCCGCCACCGGCGTGCCCCTGACGTGTGGGCGTGGGTGTGAGTGTGGCGGCGTCCGCCCTGGTGGCGCGCGCGGTGGACATGCCAACGGCTGCCAGCACCGCGCCCCCCGCGAAGATCTGGCGGCGGGTGGCAGCGAACGGGGTGCGGGTGAGCGCGGTGTCGGTCATCTTCAGCTCCCTTACGTATCAGTTGGTTCTGTCAGTTGCTGCTACTTGATTCCGGTGCTGGCGATGCCTTCGATGAACCGGCGCTGGAAGATGAGGAAGACGACCAGGACGGGCACGACCACCACGGTCGCCCCGGCCATCAGGACGCCGTAGTTCGGGGTGAACTGCTGGTTGTTGGAGAAGAGCGCCAGCGCCACCGGCAGGGTGTACATCTCCTGGGACTGGGCGACCACCAGCGGCCACAGGAAGTTGTTCCAGCTCCCCAGGAAGGTGAGGATCCCGAGAGTGGCCAGGCCCGGCCCGCACAGTGGGAG
>JBBQUB010000037.1:0-17619 GCA_038212865.1 Actinomycetales bacterium | reverse complement strand
AACGAGATTGGAGGTGAGAGATGGACGCCATCACCTCCAACCTCGATCTGTTCTGGAGTGGGTTCCTGCGCTCCCTGACCATCTGCCTGTGGGCAGCGGTCGGCTCGCTGATACTCGGGACGATCATCGCCGCCTGCCGGGTGTCCCCCGTCGCGCCGTTGCGCACCTTCGGCACGGCCTGGGTCACGGTCATCCGCAACTGCCCGCTGACCGTGGTGCTGTTCGGGTTCGCCTTCGGGCTCCCCGAGATCGGCATCAACGCCACCTTCTACCGCTTCGGGCTCGCGGGCCTGATCATCTACACCTCGGCCTTCGTCTGCGAAGCGTTGCGCTCAGGGATCAACTCCGTCTCGGCAGGGCAGGCGGAGGCGGCCCGCGCGATCGGCCTGACGTTCACCCAGTCCTTGACCCAGATCGTGCTGCCTCAGGCCTTCCGCACCTCCATTCCGCCGGTCGGCAGCGTGATCATCGCCATGTTCAAGAACTCGGCAGTCGTCGGCGCCTTCGGCGTCGGACGCGACCTCTACAGTCTCGGCGAGACGCTCACCAGTGCCCAGGGCTACGCGGCGCTTCCCGTCCTGAGCGGAGTGGCGATCGGCTATCTGTTGATCACCCTGCCCGCAGGCGTTTCCCTGGGCTTCCTCGAGCGCAAGGTGGCGATCGCGCGATGAGCAACACCAACGTCCTGTATGACGAGCCCGGCCCCCGCGCGAGACGGCAGGCTGCGATCGGCGGTGCTGCCGCCACCCTCGCGCTCCTCGCGCTGGTAGGGCTGGTCGCCAAGCGACTCGCGGACCAGGGCCAGTTAGCCGGCAAGCTGTGGGGTCCGGTCCTGAACCCGTCCGACGAGAACTTCGCGGCGGTGTGGAAACTGCTCGGCAAGGGCGTCCTGGCCACCTTGACAGCCGCGGTGCTCGCCATCGCCTTCTCCCTGGTGATCGGCATCGTCATCGGCGTTGCCCGGATGATGCTCGGCCGCCGGTCGCGGATGCCGATCGTAGGTCTGATCGAGCTGCTCCGTGGCCTCCCCGTCGTGATCACGATCTACTTCGCCAGCCGGGTCCTGCCCGAGCTCGGCGTCAACCTGAGCGGGCTGCCGGGTGAGGATGGCCTGTGGTACCTGGTCATCGGGCTCACGGCGTACAACTCCGTCGTCATCGCCGAGATCATCCGGGCGGGCGTCGCCTCGCTCCCCCACGGCCAGAACGAGGCAGCACTGGCGATCGGTCTTCGTCCCGGGGCCTCGATGCGGTTGGTGCTGCTCCCCCAGGCCGTCCGGGTCATGCTGCCTGCGCTGATCAGCCAGGTCGTGGTGATCCTGAAGGACACCTCGCTTGCCGCGGTGCTCGGCCTCTACACGGAGCTGCTGCGGCAGGGAAACCTGATCGCCCTCAACCTGAACAACCCGATCCAGATCCTCTCCGTCGTCGCCGTCATCTTCATCCTGATGAACTACAGCCTCAGCCGGGTGGCCACCTGGGTTGACCAGCGGTCCGCGCGCAAGACCCGATCCAAGAAGATCGAGGGTGTCCCCTCGGAGGTCGGCTGACGACAACACTGGTGAGAACAAGGAGAACAAAGAAGGGCCTACCTGGCGAGAGGTAAGCCCTTCGTTGTGTTTTCAACTGTACGCGCACCGCCTGACGTGCTCAAAACGCCCCCGGAGCTCAGGCCAGGCCAAGGGCATGCGCCTCCTCCCAGAGCTCCGCCCGGACTCTGGGGTGCGCCGCCTCTTCGATCAGGTGACGCGCCTGCGTCTTCTCGTCATACCCCCACAGCTTGGCCACACCCTGCTCGGTCACCACAGCGGTCTGCTGGAACGAGGTCACCGGCTCATCCAGCAACGGAACCACCGCAGAGACATCGGCGCGTGGATGCCAGCTGCGCAGGGCAATGAACGCCTGGCCACCGGTGGAGTGCAGTGCACCGACGATGAAGTCGGTCTGACCCCCATAGCCGGAGTGGATCCTGGCGTTGATCCGCGAGGCATTCGCCTGCCCGAACAGGTCCACCTCAAGAGCGGAGTTCACGCTGGTCATGGCGCGGTTGGCTGCTATGAGCGCCGGGCTGTTGGTCTTCTCGGTCCGCAGCATGCGGATGCGGGGGTTGCCGTCCACCCAGTCGTAGAGCCGGCGCGAGCCGAAGCAGAACGACGCCGTGATCGGGTGGTCCTCGTCCAGGGCATTGGCGGCGTCCAGGTCCAGGACCCCGTCCGAGAACATCTCGGTCCAGATCCGCAGCCCGCTCCGCACCGCCAGGGCCTGCAAGGTGCAGTCGGGCACCACGCCGATGCCGAGCTGGAGGGTCGCCCCGTCATCGATCATGGCGGCAATGCGTTCGGCGATGGCAAGGCTCGAGTCATCAACCGGGCTGGTATGCGCGGCCGGTAGCTCGACGTCCATCTCGAGTACCAGGTCAACGAGGTCCGTGGAAATCTGCGAGTCCCCGAACGTATACGGCATACGGGAGTTGACCACCGCGATCACCAGGCCGCCACGGGCCCGGCAGGCCTCGAGGGCAGCCGGAAGGACGTTCACCTCGACCCCCAGACTCAACAGGCCCTCTCGCGGTGGAGCGCAGTGCAGCACCACCACATCTGGGGGCAACGTCCGTTTGAACAGGAGCGGTGCCATGGACAGCCTGCTGGGAACATACGACAGTGCCGGGTGGTGACGCATGCCTGGCCCGACGAAGCTGGTCTCCGCGGTGACACCGGGCCGTTCGGGAACGCCGACATGGGCGTTGAGCATGTACAGGTGGTACTGCTCGATCGAGTGGTCGATGGCGTCAACGACCGCCCACGGCGTGGCCATGTTGCCGCCGACCACGACCCGCGGGACCCCGTCAATCGCAGACAGGTGACCGTGCAGCTGTTCGAGACTTATCGTGCGCATGACGTCATGACTCCCAGTGGTCGTCCTGCGCCGAGGGCGACAGGGGATCTATGGAGCAGTCTTCCATGCCTTCAACTGGTCGTTGCCTCGGCCGGAGGGATGGGCGATCTCACTCCGCCGGCCACCTCGAAGCGACGGCCGGTGATGCTGTCGAGCTCGATCCTGATGAAGTGCGGTTTTGGGGCCGAATACCATGGAAACAGTGGGAGTTCGATCACTTCCAACACGTCATAGAGTCGGTTCACCTGCTGCGCCTCGCCCTTCACGATGACGCTCCAGGCGCTCGCGGTCGGAGTGTCATAACCGTCCACCTCGAAAGCGACCCAATGCCCGGCGCATCCCGCGAGCTTGGTTCCGGCGGCGGTACGGAACACCACGCTGCCTCGGTCCACCAGGTGGTTGACCGGGAAGATCTCTGGACGGTCGTCGACGATCACCGCCAGTCGACCCACGGCGGCCTGGGTCAGCAAGGACCAGGACTCCTCCGTCGACAGGTCGGAAACCTCGTTCAGCTCGTCGTCGCTCATGGCTTCAGTCTGGCGCGATCTCCTGCGCCGTGGAAGTCCAAAGCCCCTACGCCGGCTGGCGGCCCATGACCGGGACGGTTGCGCTCAGCCCCGCGGCGGGTGCTCCGAACCGTTGGGATGGGTCACCGCGAAGACGGCGGCTTGGGTCCGCCGCTCCATGCCGAGCTTGCCCAGCACCGCGGTGATGTAGTTCTTGACCGTCTTCTCCGCCAGGGACATGGCCTCACCGATCTGGCGGTTCGTCAGACCCTGCGCGACGTAGTCAAGGACTCGTCTCTCCTGCGGGGAGAGCAGCCGAAGCCGAGGGTCGGTATCAGCTTTGGTGTTCCACCCCTCGCGGATCCGGTCAACCTTGCCCGCGTCGATCAGTCGCTCGCCGGCCGCCACGGCGCGAATGGCCTCAATGAGCCCATTGCCCTTGATGTCCTTGAGCAGATAGCCCGCCGCCCCGGCGAGGATGGCCGTCGCAAGCGCCTGCTCGTCGTCATAGGAGGTCAGGATCAACCCCGCGATCGAGGGGTCCACCGACCTGACGTCCCGGCACACATCGATCCCCGAGCCGTCGGGCAACCTGGCGTCGAAGATGGCCACGTTGGGGCGGAGCGCCGGTATCCGACGACTGGCCTCGACCGCGGAGCCGGACTCGCCGACCACCTCGAAGTCATCGACGGTCTCGAGCAGCTCGCGCAGCCCGCGCCGGACGATCTCATGGTCGTCGAGAAGAAATATGCGAATCGTCATGTGATCACCGTTCCATTGCGGGATCCCACCATCATGGGCCCCGCAGGAGCCGTTGCGGCTGGATTCGATGGCCAGTTCCGGACAACCATGACGGGGCACGCACAACCGTGGATCGCATGATGGCTCACCGATCCGAGGACGAGACCTGAGAAGCCACCCAGCCCCCGCGAACCCACGACCACCAGGCCGGCGTGGTGTGAAGCATCATTGAGCGCCGGCCCGGCAGGTCCATGATGAACCTCGCTGGTCGCGACCAGGCCGGGGTGCTGCGCGTGCGCCCGGTCGACGGCTGCCGCGCCGACCTTGACCGCAACATCGCGCTGCGTCCGGGCCCAGTCGCTCTCGATCGATGCCGTCTCCCAGTAGGAGAGCGCCCAGGAGTCTGCTGCGGGAAGGTCCCACGCCGAGATGACCTGGAGCGGAGCACCGGCCCTCGCGGCTACCTCTGCTGCCACGTCCAACGCGCGGGAACCAGCCGAGGACCCGTCAACGCCAACAATGACGCCGTACTGCGGCCCAACCATGACTGCCCCCCCACGGACCACGATGACGGGGCAGTGGGCATGAGCTGCGACCGCAAACGACACCGACCCCAGCACGGTCGAGTGGAGCTCGGAACGGCCACGGTTGCCGACCACGAGCAACTGGGCGGACGTCGTGGCGCTGACTAGTGCCTCCGACGCGGTGCCAGTGACGATCTGGATCTCAACGCTGGATGCGTCCAGAATGTTGCGCGCCCGCAAACCCGCATCTGCCGCCAGCTGGTGGGCCCGCTTGAGCAAGCTTGCCGGCAAGAAGGGGACTGACTCGAGCGCGCCCTTAGGCATCCCGGGGTGGTGGACCACAGAGATGATCCGCAAGGTGGCGCCCGACTGGTGGGCCGCTCTGGCCGCCCAGTCCAAGGCGGCAACGGCCGGGGCAGAACCGTCATAGCCGACGGCAATCGTCTGCCAGGTCGCCGTCGAGGTCGTCATTGTTGGGTCCTCCCTCGACAGTCCAGTTCCACTCACGATCTCCCACCGGTCCCACGGGACACAGGGACTTTGGTCCCGGATTCGCTGCCTGCCGGCCGGGACCTGCTGACGGGATCAGGCGTCCGACTCCTCCGAGCTGACCCGGCGAACCCCCTTCACTGACTGGGCGATGGCGGTAGCCGCTGCTCGCTCACGCTCGGAGGCCGTCCCGGTGATCCGCACCACCCCGTAGGTGACCTCCGCATGCCAGGTCTGGAGACCGATGTCTGCGAATGCCTTCGACAGCTCCGCGCGAATCTCGTTGTCGGGTCGGGCCAGTGCGGCAATCACGTCACTTCGGCTGACGACTCCCAGGAGCACATCGCCTCGCACCACAGGCGCGCACTTCCAGCCCGTTCTGGCGAAAGTACGGGCCAGCTCGGCGACATCGTCGTCTTCGCGGACGCTGTATGGGCGCGGCGTCATTATCTCGGCGACCGTGGCCAACATCGGTCCAGACGGCGAAGCCACCATGCGCATGTGAGCTCTGGGATCGGGCTCCAGGAGCTGTTTGAGCAGATCAGCCTCACTGATGATGCCGATCAGGTGCTCATCGGGGCCCACGACAGGAAGGCTGCTCACCCTCGCGGTCGCCATCACCTGCAACGCCGCTTCAATCGTGGCACCCTCGTGCACGCTGTATGCCGGGCTGGTCATGATCTCGCGGACGAGCATGTCGAAGACTCCTCTGAACGCCATTGCCGACTATTGCCAGCATGGCACCGTCGAGCGGCTCATATTACAGACGCGAGGGAACGACGCGAGCGTCGAAGCGTCACCCGTGCTCCAGCAAGGCCTCCCAGACCAGCGCCGTTCCATGTGGCGTCCGGCCCCGCAAGGTCATCGAACCTCCGCGCGCCTCAGCGCGCTGGCGCAAGTTGTCCAGGCCGCTCTCCACGGTGTGCGAGGCCACCCCAACCCCATCGTCGGCAACCTCAACCTGAATGCCCGCGTCACTCGCGGCCCTGACACCGACACTGACACTGGTCGCCCGAGCATGTCTGGCGACATTGGCCAGACCCTCACGGATGACGGCGACCACATCAGCTTCCAGGTCGGCGGGGAGGGAGTCCAGAGGTCCCTCGATCGTGAGATCAGGGGCGAAACCGAGGGGCTCTGTGGCCCCTCGCACCAGGTCCGCGATCTCCTCGCGCAGCTGCCGAGTGGGCCTTTCACGATGAAGCTCGAAGATGGTGTGCCGAATATCCTTGATGGCCGCATCCAACTCATCCACCGCCTCGTTGAGCCGTGCGGAAACGGTGGCATGCTTTGTCTGCCGTTCGGCCGCCTGCAACGACAGACCCGTCGCGAAGAGGCGTTGGATCACGAGGTCGTGCATGTCACGAGCGATCCGCTCGCGGTCCTCCAACATGGCAAGGCGCGATCGATCCTGCTGGCTTCGACCCGCCACCAAGGCCAGGCCCATCTGCTGGGCCAACGCAGCCAGCAGCGGCACGAGGTTCTCAACGAATGTCTCTGCGTCCGTGGGCCAGGAGACGGCGAGAACTCCGATCTCGACGTCTCCCACCACGATCGGTAGCAGTGCCGTTGGTCCGTGGGGATCTGCGGCGCCCAGCTCCCGCACGTCCCGCGACAGGTTGTCGACCATGGTGTCGCCGGGCCTGGTGAGCAGGAGAACCGGTTCGCGGGCGGCAACGATCTCGCGCCAGTGTCCCTTGTGCAGCACGCTTCCGAGCACCGGCGCGGCGCGGAGGGAGGCTTCAACTGACTCACCGCTGCGGACCGCTCTCACGAAGAGGTCGCCTTCCTGGTCAAACAGCGCCACCATCGCCAGCTGGGCCTGGGACAGCTCCCGGGTGCGTTGCGCGAGGAAGTCCATCGCCGCACCTTCACCCCTGCCCTCGAAGAGGAGCTGGGTCACCTCCCCCGTGGTCTGTAGCCACCGACGTTGTCGCCGGCTCCACTCGTACTGGCGCGCGTTCTCAATGGCGATGCCCGCAGCCGCTGCGAGGGCAACCAGAATTGCCTCGTCATCCGAGGTGAACTCCGCGGCGCCCTGTTTCTCGGTCAGATAGAGGTTCCCGAAGACCACATCCCGGATCCGAACAGGGGTGCCGAGGAAGCTATGCATGGGTGGGTGGTTCGGCGGGAAGCCATAGGAGTCGGGGTGTCCGCCGAGATCACGCAGCCGCCGGGGACGTGGCTCACGGATCAGCAGACCCAACACACCATGGCCACTGGGCAGCTCCCCGATCGCGTCGTGCTCCTCCTGGGTGAGCCCTCTCGTCACGAACTCCACGAGATGCTCTCCGTCGGGGCCAAGGACCCCCATCGCGCCATACTTCGCATCGACGAGCTCACAGGCCGAACGCACGATCCGGGTGAGGACTTCGGACAGCTCGAGGTCGGCTGACACGGCCATCACTGCGTCCAGCAGCGACGTCAAGCGCTCCTGGGCCCGGCTCGATGCCTGGGCGCGACTGCGCAACTCGGCAAGTTCCTCATCCGGACTGAGCGCGGCAAGGGCCGAGTGGAGGGCTAGGGGTCCTTCTGCGTCGAAGTCGGGCTCCACCCGGTCGAGTCTAGGGCGTTCTCAGGAGGTGGCTTTCCGCCGCCGTGGTCAGGCAGTTGCCAGGGTGCTGCCTCCTGCCGGCTCCATTTTGGACTCCGGGCCAGAAACGGTCAGGACGTCGCAGGAGGCGTGCTCCTGGCAGTACTGGCCAACCCGCACCACGGCTGTGGGGGCATCGCGCCCAACGACGAGAACGGCGGCACCACTGCTACGTTCGACCAGCATCTGAGCCGCGTCGCCTTCCACCGTCTCGAAGGTGCACGGAACCCGGCGCTGCCGATGAAGTGCCTTCAGCGCGACTCCGAACATCGCCACATCCATGTCGGAGCGATCCTCTGCACTCAGGCCGGGGGGCATCACCTGGACGAAGCGGACCCGGGCCCCACGGTGGACTGCTTCGCGGACCGCTGCGCTTGCGACCAGGATCGCCATACCGTCGTTGACCAGGCCGGCCACCACGTCGCGCGGGTGGTGCGGCGGTTGTGTCCCCGCGTTACCGGAGCTCGTGGCTGTCTGCATGACACCGATCGTGTCGCTCAGGGGGCGCCAGCGTCCAGAGCCAAAGGTCCCGCCCCAACATTGGCTTCCTTGGCGACCGCGCGGGACCAAGTGCCCTGTGCGCGCAGACCTGCAGCGAGCAATCTTGGATGTAATCGATCTCAAATGCCCAAGGAGAACACCCATGAGCAGCACGCTCGTCCCACCAGGGACCATCGTCGTTGGCGTCGACGGCTCACCAAGTAGCGATCTTGCCCTGGGCTGGGCCATCGAGGAAGCCACCCGACGAGCATTGCCGTTGCACATCATCCACGCGTTCTCCTACGGCTACCCGATGACGGACGCTGGGATGGGCTACGCGATCAACGGCTTGCGCCAGCTCGCCGACGGGGTCCGCAAGGATGCCCTCTCCCGAGCGCGCCGGGCGAACCCCGAACTGGTCATCACCTGGAGCCAGCCGGCATGCAGGCCGGCTCCAGCGCTTCTGGAAGCCGCGAAAACTGCGGACACGGTGATTGTGGGCGCCCGTGGTATGAGCGCGGCGCGAGGCGTGTTCATGGGGTCGGTCTCGGTGCAAGTGGCGGCGCACTCGAGCTGTCCCGTGGTCATCGTCCACGACCCGCCGCCCCCGGTCGCCGGGTCCCCTGTCGTCGTCGGCGTCGACGGCTCGGAAGTGTCCGGCAGCGCGATCGCCTACGCCTTCGAGCAGGCGTCCTCGCGCGGTGTGGGTCTGACCGTCGTCCACGCCTGGTGGCTGGATCACGTTGAAGATGCCGCCGCCGCAGCCATCTGGACCGTCGACTGGCAGACCTTTGCCGTTGAAGAGCAAGCTCTTGTTGCCGAGTCACTGGCTGGCTGGCAGGAAAAGTACCCCGATGTCGCCGTGCGCCGTCATAGCGTGCGCGGGCTGCCGGTCGAGGCCCTGATCCGGCAGAGCGAGAACGCCTGCCTTGTGGTCGTCGGTACTCGCGGCCGCGGTGGATTCGGCGGACTCCTGCTCGGCTCGGTGAGCCAGGGCGTGATGCACAGGGCACAATGTCCGGTGGCCATTGTTCACGGTCACAAGGAAGCCCCATCCGACTGGGACGAGCCGGTCAGTGCCGAGCAGGGCCTGCTGCCGGTCCCGCGGGTCCCACCGGTGCGCGAACCGACCTGAGGAAGAGGGCTCGGTCTTCAGCGCCGGCTTCTGCTCAGACTCCAGAACGTGGTGGCTCCGGCGGCGCCCACATCAGTGTGGCCCGCACCAGCGTGCCGTGGGGGGAGAATCCCTGCACCTGGAGACTTCCCCCGGCCACGTTGACCCTCTCGCGCATCCCGATCAGCCCCAGGCTGCCGCCGAGGCTTGCCGAGGTGGTGGATGAAGCCGGGATGCCGGAGCCGTCGTCGGTGACGGTGAGCACGATCTGGTCGCCGAAGTGCAGGTCCACCCGGGCGTTCGTGGCCCGCGCATGGCGGACGACGTTGCTCAGCGCCTCCTGGGCGACCCGGTAGACGGTCAGCTCGCACTGGGCAGAGAGGCGCACCTGGTCCCCGCTCACCCGCATCCGGATGGGGATCCCGTGCCGAGCTCGGACCTCGTCGACCAGCTGCCGCAGGGCCGCGACGGCCCCGAAGTCGTCCAGCACCGGCGGCCGCAGACCGTGGATCACCGTGCGCAGGACGTCGACCACCTCAGCGGCCAGCTCGCCATCTCGACGTACCAGCGCAGCCAGATCCGGTGGCAGTCTCGAGTCGTCCGTGAGGTGCTCGAGCATGCGCACCAGGTATGTGAGCGTCTGCAGCGGGTCGTCATGCAGGTCCTGGGCCAGCCGACGCCGCTCGTCCTCCTGCACGGTCACCAGGTGTGCGGCATACGCCCGCTGCTCTCGAGCCCGGTACTCCTCCTCGGTCACGTCGACGAGGACGATCTGGATGAGGCGTTCGCCCGAGCCGACTTCGAGGGGTGCGTCCCGTGGGAACGAAGACCCGATCCCCCACCGGCAAACGCGGAACCACCCCATCCAGGATCGCCGTCACCGACGTGTCGACGAGATCCGACAGGACGCGTCCGGGCACCCCATAGCCGAGCAGGGTGGTGGCAGCGGCATTGGCCTCACTGACCACGCCGGCGGCATCGGTGACGAGCACCGGTGCGTGCTGCTCGTCGAACAGCGCACGGTAGCGCGCCTCTGCGACCTCGCTGGCCCGAAGGGCCTCCTCCGCCCGCAGCCTCGCCTGCTCCTCGCGCTCAACACGCTGCCCCACGATGATCGCCACCGCGTTGAGCACCGCCAGGTTCCCGATCTCGACCCAGGCGTTCGCGGTCGTGACTCCGGCGATGAAGAGCCAGTCGGGGAACATGAGCGCGGTGGCCCACAGCGCTGTGCCGACAGCACCGCGCACACCCCAGTTCAGTGCCGCGTAGATGACCGGGACGAGCAGCAGCGAGGTGATCGTCGAGCGCGGAATCTCGAACGGCGGCTGTACACCGACCACGTCGAGCACGACCTCGTCCAAGAGCGCGACGAACAGGACGCCCGCCTGGACGAGCCAGAACCGGCCGACCCGCACCGGCGGGCGCATCCTGTCCATCAGCTCGAGGGTGCGCGACCGGTCAACGCGCCGCCGAAGGTCAGCCCTCATCGCCGACGATGAGCAGCTTGGTCGAGATCGCGCGCACGACGGCCTCGGTGCGTGAACCCACGCCGAGCTTGGCGTAGATCTTGTCGCAGTGCCGATCCACGGTGCGGGTGCTGATGTCCAGCCGGGCGGCGATCTCTCGGTTGTGCAGGCCTGCCGCGAGCAGCCTCAGGACCGCGAGCTCGCGCTCGGTCAGATCGTCCGCGCCCTGCTCGGGCCGTCGCGTCGAAATCAGCAGCCGTGCCGTGAGACCGGACTGGAGCACACTCGCCCCACCGGCCACGGCCCGCACCGCCTGGACAAGCTCCCTTCCGGGGACGGTCTTGCGAAGGTACCCGGCGGCCCCGGCCTCCAGGGCACCGCGGACGTACTCGTCCTCGTCATACGCACTCACCATCAACACCCGCACCTCGGGATGGTCCCGGGTGAGCCGGCGGGTGACCTCGATGCCGTTCATGCCCGGCAGCCGGATGTCCAGCAGCACCACGTCGGGACGAAGCTGGTTGACCAGGGCGAGGGCGACCTCGCCGGAGTCGGCGTCGCCGACCACCTCCATGTCTGCGTGCGCCTGGAGGATCTGGCGGGTGCCGTCGCGGTGCAGGGCGTGGTCATCGACAACTATCACCCGTATCACCGGCACCTCCATGGTCACGAGGCTACGCGTCGCCCCTGCCAGAACCTGGCGGATAACACCCACGGGCCGTGCGTAGAACGACCTAGGTACCGCACCCCGTGGCGGGCTAACGTTTTAGGCGTTCTCAACGGCGTCGTCGTGACCCGTTCGCCAGGCGAAACAGGTAAACATGATGAGTGCTCTAAGCGTCGTCACAGAAGACGTCGGCCGATACGTCCACTGGGGCGTGGTGCAGATCTCCGTGACCAACCTCGCGATCATCGGCTCGATGATCGTCGTCTTCGTCCTCGCGCTCGTGGTGCCGTTCCCCCATGGTCGGGACAGCCACACCGACCGAAAACGGCTCAAGCGATGACGGCGGGTGCCGGCGCGTTGAGCCCGGACGAGACAACCGAGCCCGGCAACTGGACCGCCCGGCTTCGTTCCAGGATCGTCGGTCTCGTCCCGTCCGGGCAGGCGCTTCCTGACCGGCAGCCGGTCTACGTCGCCTCCTGGATCTACGTCTTCGGAGTGCTGACCCTGGCAGCCCTGGCGGTCGTCATCGTCACCGGTGGAGTCCTCGCCATGGGCGGCGCGGCGTGGTACCACGTCTCGTCTCTGGGTCGCTTCGTCAACTCCACTCATCTGTGGAGCGTCGAGCTCTTCTTCGCCTTCATGGTGATTCATCTGTGGGGCAAGTTCTGGATGGCGGCCTGGCGCGGCGGGCGGGCCTTGACGTGGATTACCGGCGTCGTGCTCTTCGTGGCCTCGATTGGGACGGCGTTCACCGGCTACCTCTCCCAGACCAACTTCGACGCCCAGTGGATCGCCGCCGAGGCCAAGGACGGCCTTGACGCCGTCGGCATCGGCGCATTCTTCAACGTTCTCAACCCTGGTCAGATGCTGCTGTGGCACGTGGTGCTGCTGCCCTTCACCGTGGGTGTCATTACGGTGATGCACGTCGTCCTGGTCCGGCGTCACGGCGTCGTCCCCCCGATCGATGCGCAGCCCTCTTCCCTGACGGAGGCGCAGCGATGACCACTCCCCCACGGACGCCGGCAGCGGCCAGGCGACGAGACCGGACTCCGGACTCACATGGCTTCCCGACCCGGTCCTATGACCTGGTCAAGGAGTTCGTCATCGCCCTTGTGGTCATCCTCGTTCTCACCGGCGCGCTGGCTGTGGTCTTCTCCTCGCCCGACGAGAAGTCGATTACGATGTCGAGCTGGGCGAGGGCCGATCCCGCCAATGTGATCACGACGGCCGCCGGAGAGCTCGCCGGCACCACCACCAGCGCGACGTACGGGCCGCCATACAACTCCAACGGCGACGGCCTGAAGCTCGGACCACTTTCGCTGCAGAAATGGGCGGGGGTTCGACTCCCCGTGGACTCCGCGGGCTTAGTCCTGGGCCCGCTCAGCGGCGTCAGCGGCGACTCGGCACTCACCGCCGCACTGGGTACGTGGAAGGCGGCGACCGCCGACCAGCAGACCAAATGGGCGACGGACTACGTCGACGCCATCGGCACGGCGGCATCCGATCCAGATCCGGCAACAGGGGCCGGCGGCGACCCGGCAAAGGTGGCCAAGGGTGACTACGGCCCGGTGCCGGCGATGGCAGCCAGCTTCCTGACCCTCGCCGGAACAGGCAGTCTCGAGGGTGCCCTCACGTCCTCTGGCAACTTCTACGGCGGTGACCAGACCAAGGCGCTCCTGCTGCTCTCCGACGGGGCCTACCTGGAGGACCAGGCAGTTGCCCGCAACCTCGCCGGTGATCAGTGGGGCATGATGAACGAGACGGGCAACTACCCGGGCCAGCCCTGGATGTGGCTCTATACGTTCTGGTACCAGGTGGCACCCTTCACCACCTCACACGCCGACAATGCCGACGCTGAGGTCTGGGGCCTGATGATGCTGCTCACGCTCATCCTGACTCTCTTGCCCTTCATCCCGGGGCTGCGCTCCATCCCCCGACTGATCCCCATCCATCGGCTGATCTGGCGCGACTACTACCGCGGAGCCGCCGGCCGCTGACTCGGACCGGCGGCGACGAATGACCGCAGGACGGGACCCGCTTGAGGCCAAACTAAGGTAACCCTTATTCTTGTCCATGAGCGGTCCCGCTCTTCGGCACGTCGAGTTGAGGTAATTCCAGTGAGCTTGCTGTCGACCATGATGCTTGGCTTCATTGCCGGGGTGACCATCCTGTTGGGGTTGCCGATCGGTCGGCTGCGCAAACCAGCGCCCTCCCTCCGTGCGTTGCTGAACGCGACTGCCATCGGCATACTCCTGTTTCTCGTCTGGGATGTGTTCTCGGCTGCTTGGGCTCCGATCGACGACGCCCTGGCCTCGGTCCACGAAGGAAAGGGCGGGCTTGGCACAGCGGCAGGCTTCGGCGTGCTGTTCGTGGCAGGGTTGTCGCTCGGCCTGCTCTCGATGGTCTACTACGAGAGCTGGATGACCAGGACATTCGCCAGGGCGGCGTCTGCCGCGACTGTTGAACGCCGCCATGGCCCAGGGGCAAGCAGCGTAGGCGAGCTGAGGGCTCAAAGCCACACCCGGATCGCGTCATGGTCTCCTGCCCAACGGCTGTCGCTGTTGATTGCCGTAGGTATTGGCCTGCACAACTTCGCCGAGGGTCTGGCCATCGGGCAGTCAGCTGCCCGCGGGGAGCTGGCGCTGGCCGTGCTGCTGGTCATCGGCTTCGGCCTGCACAACGCCACCGAGGGCTTCGGCATCGTGGCCCCCCTCGCGGGTGACGTCGACCCGGCGGGCAATATCCGTCGCCCGAGCTGGGGCTTCCTGCTAGCCATGGGCGCCATCGGCGGTGGACCCACCTTCGTGGGCACCGTCTTCGGACATGGGTTCACCAATGAGCCCATCAGCGTCGTCTTCCTGACCCTGGCCGCCGGATCCATCCTGTATGTCGTCACTCAGCTCGTGGGCGTCGCGGCCAAGACCCGCCGCCCGGACCTCCTGGCCTATGGGCTACTGATGGGACTGGTCGCCGGCTTCCTCACCGACGCCATCGTCACGGCGGCCGGAGTCTGACCACCCGTCTTGGGCCGCAGTCCCCTGGGGTGGACGGGCTCTGGCTAGAGCCAGCCGCGCCGACGGAACAGGACGTACAACGCGCTCGCCATCGCGCTGATCACGACGGTGCTGGCGATCAGGCCCGACGGCTTCCCAAAGCCGGGATAGGCCACGTTCTGGCCGAACCAGCCCGTCACCGCTGTGGGTACGGCGATGATCGCGGCCCAACCGGTGAGCTTCTTCATCACGGTGTTCAGGCGGGCGTCCTGCAAAGACAGGTTGGTCTCGAACACCGTGGTCACCATGTCCCGCAGCGACTCGGTCCACTCGGAAGCGCGCAGGACGTGGTCGTACAGGTCGGCATACCACCCGTCGAGCTCGCTGCTGTGGCTCTTGTCGTCGGCGTGGTGGCGCTGGACCGCGTTGACCACCTCGCGCATGGGCAGGATGACCCGGCGCAGCTCCACCAGCTCCTTGCGCACGCGGTAGGTCCGCTGCTGGATGTCGCGGGTTAGCGCCTTGTCGTCGAACAGGCCGTCCTCGAGGGACTCGATCGCGTCGTCCATCAGCTGGACCGCCTCGAAGTGGCCGTCCACGATGACGTCGAGCAGACCGTGCAGCAGCGCCCCGGAACCTAGCTTGAGCAGGTCGGCGTCGTCCTCCCAGCGCTGCACCACCTGGTCCATGTCGAAGCCGGTGTCGGAACGCACCGTGACGATGCCGCCGGGCAGGACGAACGCGGAGACACGGCTGATCTTGAGACGGGACTCGAGCATGCCGAGCTGCGGGTCGCCGCCGGTGTCAAGGTGCGTCGCGTATGCCGTCACGAAGGTGTGCGTCGCATGGCGCGTGGCCTTCGGTCGCTCGCCGCTGGATATGGCGTCCTCAACGGCATGCGGGTCGAAGGCGAGCTCGCTCGCCAGCCTCAGGAGGAGTTCATGATCGGGCTCACACAGGTCCACCCATACGAGCGCACCGTCCTCCTGCAGGTGATCGGAGATCTCCTCCAGCGAGAAGTCCTCGACCTCAAGGCGGCCGTCGCGCCAGAGCCGGGTGCGGACGCCATCGCTGTTGCCAGTGGTCACGCGCCCAGTCTGCCCTGCCAGGCCCGGACCCTGGCAGAGGCCCGATGAAGCGACGTCGGGCCGCTCCTTGAAGCGATCGGATCAACTCCATACGATCGGATGAGCTAGCCAGACTGATGAGCTGGCGAGACTGATGGAATACCGAGATTCCGACCTCGGCCACCAACCGGGCCGATTCCGACAATGTCACTGAGGAGACCGCAATGAACCTGAAGTTTGGGCTGCTCGCCCTGTTAGGAATTGTAGTAAAATAAGGTAGGTTTCTGGGTGCGTGATGGCTATGTTTGTGCTGTGAACGCCATCGCGGAATCCTTGGTCCGCCGGTACGACCACGTCAGGCCGCATCTGAGTGAGCGTCAGCGCCGGGTCTGGCTGGGCGCGGAGGCCCGTGAGCTGGGGCCCAGCGGTGTGCGGTTGGTTGCTGCGGCGGCGGGGGTCTCCCCGGACACGGTGCGTCGGGGCCGCGACGAGCTCGATGACCCGCAGCCGTTGGAGGTGTGCCGTTCGCGCGGGCCGGGTGGGGGACGTAAGCGGGCCGAGGAGCTCCAGCCGGGGCTGGTGGAGGCGTTGGACGCCCTGGTCGAGCCTGAGTCTCGAGGTGATCCGATGACGGCGCTGCGGTGGACGTCGAAGTCGCTACGCACCCTGGCGGCTGAGTTGGGCGCCCAGGGTTACCGGGTGTCGGCGACGCTGGTCCAGCGACTCCTGTACGAGGCCGGGTACAGCCTGCAAGGCAACGCCAAGACGTTGGAAGGCACCCAGCACGTCGACCGCGACGCCCAGTTCCGCCACATCCATGACACCGCCGCGGCGTACGCGGCCACCGGTGATCCCGTAGTCAGCATCGACTGTAAGAAGAAAGAAATCGTTGGCCTGTATAAGAATAACGGCAAGGTGTGGCGACCCAAAGGTGAGCCCGAGCAGGTCGACGTCCACGACTTCATGGGCGAACAGGGCAAGGCCATCCCCTATGGCATCTACGACACTGGCGCCAACACCGGTTGGGTCAGCGTCGGGGTCGACCACGAGACCGCCGCGTTCGCTGTCAACACCTTGCGCTCATGGTGGAACACCGTCGGCATACTCGCATACCCCGATGCCGCCCGGTTGTTGATTACCGCCGACTCCGGTGGCGCCAACGGCAACCGCCGCCGGACCTGGAAGACCGAGCTCGCCGCCCTGGCGGCTGAGACCGGCCTGGACATCAGCGTCTGTCATCTACCGCCGGGCACCAGCAAATGGAACAAGATCGAGCACCGCCTGTTCTCCCAGATCACCAGGAACTGGAAGGGCAGACCCCTGACCAGCCACGAGACGATCCTGAGCCTCATCGGCGCCACCACCACAACAACAGGACTGACCGTGACCGCCGAACTCGACGAGGGCACCTACCCCATCGGCATCAAGATCACCGACCAACAGATGCAAGTCCTCCCCCTCACCCGCGATGACTGGCACGGCGAATGGAACTACCAGCTGCACCCCACACGCGACACGCCCGAAACGCACTGACTTGATTCAGTGCGACGCCTTAGAAGCCAAACCCGGCATGGAACAAGAAGTCTGGGACTTCCTCGACGGCGGCCGCGAGATTGTCGCCAACGAGCCTGACACCAAGACCTGGTACGCGTTCCGGGTCAACGACAACACCTTTGGCATCTTCGACACCTTCGAGACCGAGGACGGCAGGCAGGCTCATCTGGGCGGAGCCATACCCGCGGCCCTCGCCGAGAAGGGTCCGGACCTTCTTGCCAAAGACCCCGACATCAAGCTGGTCGAGCTCATCGCCGTGAAGGAGGCCTGAGGCGAACGGGCACCAATAGAGACGGGCCCCACGCCCCAGTTGGCTTAGCTTGAAGGCTGTGGCAGCTCGCACGCGATCTTGGGGTTGACCCCGAGATAGTTCATCGGTCCGGCCAAGATCGTGACAGCGATGGTGGACGCCTCTGCACAGTTATCCGGCGACGAGCCGAAGTAACCTCGCTGTCCCGCCGCCGCTGCGCCGATCAGCAGCCATACCACGACCAACAGCCCAACAATCTTCATGAGTCCCGAGTACCCAGA
>JBBQUB010000036.1:0-17724 GCA_038212865.1 Actinomycetales bacterium | reverse complement strand
ATGCGACCTCCATCAAGTGGTGGCGACGGTTGAACACGGTGGCGTGCAACAGCTGATCATTCCAGCCCAGGCCGCGAATCTCGTGGCGGGGCGCACAAGAGGCCATCGCGTGACCGGCTCCTGCGTCGGCGCCGACCTCATCGCCCATCGGTGCGTTGGTGAGCGAACCCTCGAAGGGGCGAGCCCGCCGACCCGGCGTCGGCGCGGCAAGTAGCAGGGCCGCGTCGATCGCAGCGGCCTCGAGCAGACCCGGCAGGTGGCGGCGAAGGACGCGGTCGGGATGCGCCAAATGCGCGTCGTACCTGGAGACCCGTTCCCAGACCTGGTCCTGCCGGTCGTTTCCGTCGGCGATGGTCTGGGCGGAGCGGACCATCATTGAGGCACGACGGGACCGTCGCACCTGCGCCGTGGCGCCGTGCCAGCGGCCGTGCTCCACGCAGGACACGCTGGCCACCAGCTGCTGGCCGGCCACCAGCAGGAGGTCGTGGTTGAGGGCCCGGTGCTGCCAGCCACGCTCGAAGAGCTCGCCCGAAACCAGCAGGGCGGGCTTGGCCCCCTGCCATCACTGCCTCTCACTTTGTTAGATCAGTTCTGCTCTAACTCAGACTTTAGGGGTAGCCTCTGACAGTGCCCCCGCCATCACCGCCAGCCCGCCGCGCTAAGCCGTATCGCGACGCGACGGGAGCGAGACTGGCCGACTACCCGCAGCCGTCCGTGGCCGTGGATACCGCCGTCCTGACCCTCGCCCCTCGGACCAACGCGGCCCGCGGCACTCCCCCATACCGGTTGTCCGTGCTCCTGGTCCGACGGCCCGAGGGGGTTGGTGGCCCCCGGTGGGCGCTACCGGGCACCTTCGTGCACCAGAGCGAACGCCTCGCCGACGCCGTCACCCGATCCCTGGCCCAGAAGGCAGGCGTCACCGGTGGGCACCCGGCCCAGCTCGCCGTCTTCGACGACCCGGCCCGCGACGAACGCGGATGGGTGCTGTCCGTGGCCCACCTGGCCGTTATCCCGTATGCCGCACTGGCCGGCGTCTTGCTCACAGACCCGGACCAGGTCCGGCTGGCCCCCGTATCCAGACCCGGGCTACTGCCTTATGACCACGCCGGCATCGTGAGGGCCGCTGCGAGCGAGCTGAGGCGCCGGTATGCCAACCGCCCCGACCCCGAGCGCATCCTGGGACCACGCTTCACGATCCGCGAGCTGCACGAAGTCCACGAAGCCATCGCAGGCACGACCCTGCAGAAGGACACGTTCCGACGCGCCATGGAACGGCATCTGGAGGGAACCGGAACCCTATCCTCGGGAACTGTCGGGCGCCCCTCACAACGTTTCCGCCGCGCCCGATAGACGCACGGCAACTACTCCGCCCTTGGCCGCCGGCTGTTCTTGAGGCGACCACCTCCAAAGTGATGCGGTCGATGGGCGGGAAAGTACCCGCCAGCGGTGACATCCCGCCCTTGGTGGCCCGCGTGGCGCTGCCAGTCGGCCAGGCTCGAGCTGGTCAGTGTTGGTCGAATTCACAACAACGACAACGTTTTCCTCCTACGAGTGTCTTCGCCAGATCCCGTGGCTAGGGCAGTACTAATCCCAACGTCTGATGGCGCGGCGCACCAGCCGTAGGGGAGAAAGGATCCAAGCAGAAAGTCTCTGCAGCAACAACGAAAGGATCTGACATGAAGCGCATCTTCATCACGGGGGCGGCACTCCTGGCGATCGTCCCGGCAAGCTTGGGACTGATCAGCAACGCCTCCTTCGCCCAGAGCATCCCGGTGAGCGTGCCCTCGCTAGCCACCGTCCTTGACGACAAAGGCGGACTGACCGCACACGTCGAGCCCGGCGACGACAAAGGCGGCCTCAGCAGCAGCGACGACAACGGCAGCCACGGCGGCAGCGATGACGGCCCTGGCCACTCATGAGCGTTGACCAGCTCACACCTGCACAGAACGTTGGCCCGCCGTGGATCCCAAGTCCCGGCGGGCACGTCTGTGCGACGAGCGTTAACTGACGGACCTCGCGGCGGATGCCGCTCAACCCGCCAAGATCGCCCGGGATCGCGGGCCCCAGCCATATGCTCGCGCCATGAGGCGATTCGTGCTCGCGTTGGTGCCCGTGCTGGTGGCCTGCATCTCGCTGGCCTCGACGACGACGGGCCGCCCTTCCGCCGGCGAACCGGCGGCACCGGTGATGTCCCCTGTGCTCAGCCTGACTCCTGCCCCACCGGTGACCGTCGGGCGGGCGGCCTGGATGGCGGTGTCAGTAGCAACGCTCTGGCGATCGCCCCGCTCCGCTCGCGTTGTCGACCGACCGGCGCTGGCGAACCCGGCCGGCATCCGACTATGGCTGTCCCGCATGACGCTGAACGACCGGCGCGGGCTCAGCGGCCGCGTCGACACTCAGGCCCTGCTCGGCGATCGGGTCATCGTGACCGCACGGAGCGGTTCGTGGGTCAAGGTCGTCGTGCCAGACCAGCCGACACCGCTGGACCCCCGCGGTTACCCCGGGTGGGTACCAACGGCACAGCTGACCGCGCGACAACCGGTGGCGACCGGGCTGGTCGCGACCGTGGTGGCCCGCACGACCTACCTGAGAACCGACAGCTCCGCGGCCACCCCCCTGACCGAGATCAGCTTCGGCACCCGGTTGCCGCGGGTGGGTATGACTGGTGCCTGGGTGCGGGTGGTGACGCCAACCGGCCAGATACGCCGTCTCTACGCCAGCGCTGTGACGCTCCGGACGCCAGTCGCTGCTGCCCGGCGGATGGCTGGGGTGGACGTCGTGCGGACCGCGCAGGCGTTTGCCGGGCTGCCGTATCTGTGGGGAGGACGTTCCGGGTTTGGCTTCGACTGCTCGGGGCTGACCTCGCTGGCCTATCGCGTCCATGGTGTGACCATCCCCCGTGACGCGGACGCTCAGGTCCGGGGCAAGGCGGTGAGGCGTGGCTCCCTCCAGCCCGGTGACCTGCTCTTCTATGCCACCAGCGGACACGTGCATCACGTTTCGATCTACGCCGGCAGCGGCCGAATGGTGCAGTCTCCGAGAACCGGCAGCCCCGTCCAGACGATCGCGGTGTCCACTGCGTCATATGCGCGTGAGTATGCCGGCGCCCGCCGCCTCATTGGCTGATCAGACTGCCTCGGTGCCTTCTGCCCGCGTGGCTGCCAGCAAGTCAGGTTGGTCGTCGGGGTAGATCATCGCCGACGGCGGGTTGGCACGAGTCCTGGCCAGCAGGTAGTAGACAGCTGCAGTGACCAGGAGCCCAACGATCCATGAGATGTCCGCTCCACCGAGGGCGTCGGTGATCGGGCCGGTGTAGAGCTTCTGCGCCAGGAACGGGATCTGCACGAGGATGCCGAAGGCGTAGCACGTGAGCGCCACCCAGTTCCAGCCCCCGTATCGACCCTCCGGCCGGTAGAGCGCCGGGATATCGACCCGCTCCTTGGAGATCAGATAGAAGTCGACCAGGTTGATGGCGCTCCACGGGGTGAAGACCATCAGCAAGACCAACACGAAGTTCTTGAAGTTGCTGAGGAAGTCGGCACTGGCCAGCAGCGCAATGAGCACGGACACCGCAAGAAACCCGCCGATGTAGAGGGCGCGCACCATGGGCGAGATCCTGCGGGTCCGCGTGAACGCCGACACCGTCGTCAGCATGGACATGAAGCCGCCATAGGCGTTGAGGCAGTTGACCGTCAGCTTCCCCACCACGATGACCAGATAGATCAAGATCGCCACCACTCCGCCACCGGCGAGCTCGCCGAGAAAGCCGACCTGGTTGTCCAGGAATCCCTTGTCGTTGACCAGTGGGAGCGACGCGACTAGGGCGCCCAGGGTCATCGATACCTGGGAACCGATCACGCTGCCCAGGAACGTGGAGCGGAAGGTGGTGCTCTCGGGGGTGTCCTGAGGCAGGTATCGCGAGTAGTCGGCTACGTACGGCCCGAACGTCAGCTGCCAGCCGGCTGCCAGTGATATGGCCAACAGAAAGGTCACCATCTCGAAAGGCTTCTGACCGATCAGGGTGCCAAGGTCGTAGTTCGTCACGAGGCGGATCATCAGGTAGCTGAAGCCGACGATGCCGACCACCGTCGCAACCCTGCCCAGGGCGTGGATGTACCGATAGCCCAGTGTGGCCACGATCGCGGTGAGGACGCCGAAGATCACGATGCCAACCACCGGCGCGTCAACACCCACGATCTGGTTGACCGCCTGGCCGGCGAGCACCGTTCCGGTTGCTGCGAACCCGAGATACATGATGATCACGAGCACCAAAGGGACGGCCGCGCCGAATACCCCGAACTGAGCTCGGCTCGAGATCATCTGGGGCAGGCCGAGCCGCGGGCCCTGGGCCGAGTGCAGTGCCATGACCACGCCGCCCACGAGGTTGCCGATGAGCAGACCGATGATCGCCCACAGCGCGTCCGCGCCGAAAACCACGGCCAGCGCCCCGTCGACGATCGCGGTAATCTGCATATTAGCCCCGAACCACAGCGTGAACTGGCTCCGTGGTGTGCCATGTCTCTCCGCCGCCGGGACGACGTCGATGGAACGGCGTTCGATCCGCGTTGCCGGGCTCGTTGGGTCTAGCTTCGACTTGTCGGCCATCGTCAAGCTCCTGCGTCAGGATAGGTACGCCGCGCTCTGCGGCCGCGCGGTCGGCGATGTCGAAGACCGCGCCAGGTGACGGCACGCTACCCCGAACTCAGGATCAGCTCAGGACCCGGGTGCCCGCTCACCACGAGCGCTATGCCGTCGGACCGAGACCTCCCATCCCTCATCCGGTATGCCGCACCGGGGTCTCCGTCATGGCCACAAGTATGACCAGCTCTTGACGAGGGTTACGGCGTGACCTGGCGATGCCCGAAAGCCCGCAACAGTGCCTGAAGATCATCCCCCAGACCGCGCGGTGGCAACGTGAACTCGTACTCGACGACGCCGAACCCCAGGTCGGTGGCACGATCGCCGAGTCGGCTCTCCTGCAGTAGCCCAAGCACGGCCTCATTGTCGGTCCCGACCAGCGCGGTGAAGTGACCGATGCCCTCCTGGCGGGCACGATCCGCCAGCCGGCTCAGCAGCTCGGCAGCGAGCCCTCTCCCCTGCCACTCGTCGATGACCGTCACGGCAACTTCGGCTCCCGCCGGGTCTGCGGTACTCCTGATGTATCGGGCGACGCCCAGGCCGCGACGATCAACCGGATCCATTGCGCCAAGTGCCTCGTGGTCGTGGTGGTCGATCTCAGTGAGGTAGCGCAGCTCCGCAGGTGTCAGGCTCGATTTGCCGGTCAGGAAGCGCAGCTGGCGAGATTCGGCGCTCAATCGCGCGAAGCCGTCTGCCAGCAGCCCCGCGTCCTCTGGCTGGACCGCTCGGATCAGAACGGTCGAACCGTCGCGCAGGACAACCGTGTTGCCACTCATCGCCGACATCCTGGCCTCATCGCCGACAGTCTGGCACCAGCCAACCGGTGGCGCGAAGTGGACCCGCTCACCAGAAAATTCGACCCGCTCACAGGGAAAACACAGGAAGCGTGGAGGTTTCTCCAAGGGTGGTGGGGTGTCCTTATGTCGTCGGTGATGCAGCAAGGTCACCGTCCCGAAGGAGTCCATCCCCAAGGAGCAGCCCCCATGTCTCACCACCGTTTCCCGATCTGCCAGATCACCGGCAAGGTCCGCTATCGGGAACCCCAGGACGTCAAGTCCGCACTTCGCCGCGCCGGCCAGGATCGTTCCCGGGCCCGCGCTCACGACGTGGCATGTAGCCGGCACGAGGTCGACGGATACAACTGCTTCGACTGCGGGGGCTGGCACCTCACCTCCAAAGCGGCACGCTTTTCCCGACCGGTCCCGGCGGCACAGTTGACTTCGCATATCGCCCGTCCCGCCGCAGAGGCTATGCGCCGTATGGCGAGCTCCACCGGGCTCGCGGCCGCAGCCGCCTGACCCTCCGCCGGTTCAACCAGCCGCTCCCAGACCGACCAGATCCTCGCTCACCTGCCAAAGCCGAGCCGCCACCGCCTCATCGTAGCTGCGTTTCGAGGACTTCTTCGGTTTGCTGTTGACGAAGTAGCGACCCGTCACGTGCTCGAGATCGTAGGTGAACAGCACGTTGGCGGCCTTGGACTGTTATCGGCCCGTTGGCCGGAGTAAAACGTCAGGGGCTCAGTGGCCGTAGGTGCTGATCGGCCCGGCGGCCGCGTCGAACTCAGCCGCCGTGAGCAGCCGCGGTTCACCAAGAGCCTTGGCCTCACAATAGATTCGGCACAACCACTCCAGATAGATGCTCCGGGAGTATGCCTTCGCGAGCGTCTCGCCGTAGGTCGTCGCCCCGTGGTTCTGAAGCAGCACGCCATACCGGTCCTTCATCGCGACCTGGCAGTTCCTTGCCAGCTTGTTGGTCCCGAACTGGGCATACGGTGCGACCCTGACGGGACCGCCCAAGAACGCGAGCATGTAGTGGATCGGTGGGATCTCGTCGACCAGAGTTCCCAGGACCGTGGCATAGACGGGGTGCGTATGCACGACCGCGAGCGCATCGGTGTGCTGGTAGACGACGGTGTGCATCGGCACCTCCGTTGACGGGTTGTCCGGCCCATCCACGTGGTCACCGTCAGGGGTGATGACGCAGATGTCCTCTGGCTCCAGCGCCTCATAGTCCACGCCGCTCGGCGTGATGGCGATGTTCTCCCCCACACGGACGCTGACATTGCCCGACGTCCCCACCGTGAGCCCGTCATTGAGCATCCGCAGGCAGTACTCGATGATCTGTTCGCGTTCCTTCTGCATCAGCATGTGGTGAGCATGCCGCATCCAAGGCTCCGCACGGGCACGTGATGGGACACACTGCATAGGTGCGAGCGATTGAGTGGCTGGACGACCCGAGACCGACGATCCGGCTCGTCGACCAGACGCTGTTGCCGAGTGCTGAGCAGTACGTCGACGTCACGACGGTGGACGTCCTGGTCGAGTCGATCCAGGCCCTGGTGATCCGGGGCGCTCCTGCGTTGGGAGCGGCCGGTGCGCTGGGCGTCGCTCTGGCCATGGGTCAGGCCAGGGATGAGCACTGGGATGCGGCCAGGCTGGAGGGCGAGATCGACAGAATCCGTGACGCCCGGCCCACAGCGGTCAACCTCGCGTGGGGGGTGAACCAGGTCCGGGAGTCCGTCCCCGCCGGGTTCGCAACGGTTCTGGGGCTCGCCCGGCAGCTCGTGGCCGACGATGAGGCAGCGAACCGCCAGCTCTCCAAACATGGCGCCGACTGGATCCTCGCGCACGTGGCCACGGACAAGGTGCGCGTCGTCACGCACTGCAACTCCGGCGCGCTGGCCACCAGCGCGTGGGGCACGGCATACGGGATCATCCGCGAGCTGCACCAGCGCGGGCGACTGGGGCTGGTGTATGCCGACGAGACCCGGCCGCTGCTCCAAGGCGCGCGCCTGACCAGCTGGGAGCTCTTGCACGACGGGATCGAACACGTCGTGCAGGCTGACAGCGCCGCCGCGAGCACTATCCTGCGAGGACTGGTCGACGTCGCGATCATCGGGGCCGATCGCATTGCGGCCAATGGGGATACGGCCAACAAGGTCGGTTCGGTGGCTCTGGCACTGGCCTGTCAGCGGGCGGGGATCCCCTTCGTCGTGGGTGCGCCGTCCTCCACGGTCGACCTGACCATCAAGGGCGGCGAGGACATCGTCATCGAAGAACGGCACGAGGACGAGGTGCTCTGCGTGGCCGGAGTGCGGATGGCCCCGGCGGGGGTCAGAGGCTTCAACCCAGCCTTCGATGTCACGCCCCATGACCTGATCAGCATCGTCGTCACCGAGCGCGGTGTCGCTGAGACGGCGGCCCACGCCCATCCTGATCTGCTTGCCACGATCGCGGGCTGACGACGCCAGCTCGGCTACTGCGGCCGTGAATACCTATTGCTCGAGCGGGATGTTGACCGGAATGTCCGCGAGTGGACCGGGTCTGGCCAGGAGGTAGCCCTGACCGAAGCCACACCCCGATGCCTGGAGCTCGCCGAGCTGGTCAGGCGTCTCGATGCCTTCGCCGATGGTGGCCAGGTCCAGGGTCTCGGCGAGGCGGATGATCGCGCGCAGGAAGGCCGCCCCCGCTGAGTCGTCCTCGAGCGGCCGCAGAAACGACTGGTCGATCTTGACCATGTCCACCGGCAGCTGGCGTAGGTAGCCCAGCGAGGAGTAGCCGTCCCGAAGTCGTCGATGGCGACCCGGACACCGCGCGAACGCAGTTCTCGCAGGGACGCCCGGCCTTCCTCGACCAGCAGAGCTCCTTCGGTGACCTCGAGCACCAGGGCGGAAGGCTCCAGCCCGTGGTCGAGCAGAACGCGAACGACCGATGACGCGAACTGGTCGTTTTCGAGCTGGAGCGGGGACACGTTCACACTGACATACGCATCGCTGCCGCGCAGGGACCGCCATTCTTTGAGGTCGGCACAGGCCTGTCCGATCGCCCAGTTCCCGAGCTGGTGGATCAGGCCGATTCGTTCGGCGACTGGGATGAACACCGCGGGGCGCACCTTGCCCAGATGGCGGTCAGACCAACGGGCCAGTGCCTCGAAGCCGGCTACGGCCCCGGTGCCAAGGTCGACGATGGGCTGGTAGGCAAGGACCATCGCGCTGTGGGCGATCGCGTTCTGGAGGGCACCCTCGAGCCGCAGCCGGTCCACTACCGTCTCGCGCATGGTCGGTTCGTAGTGCAGGTGGCGATCGCCGCCGTGGAACTTGGCCTCATACATCGCCAGATCGGCGTTGCGAAGTAACGTCTCAGTGGTTTCACCTGGCCCGGCGATGGCGATGCCGACGCTGGCCCGGATGGTCAGCGCCCGCCCGCTGAACTCCACCCGCGTCGCGCTCAAGACGTCGATCACCCGGTCGGCCAGTGCCGTGACCTGCGCGGCGGTCATGTCCTGGACCAACAGGGCGAACTCGTCACCGCCGACCCGGGCTGCCGTGTCCCCGACGCGGGCGCAGCTCTGGAGGCGTTTTGCCACCGCGGTGATCACCAGGTCGCCAGAGGCATGGCCGAAGCTGTCGTTGACGGTCTTGAAGTTGTCGAGGTCGATGAAGAGCACCGCGACCTGGCCTGCCTGGCGCTGGTCAAGAGCATGACCGACACGGTCGTGAAAGAGCTTTCGGTTGGGCAGGTCGGTGAGCGCATCATGGAAGGCTTGGTGCTCCAGCCGTTCCTCGAGGCGTTTCTCCGAGGTGACGTCCACCAAGACACCATGCCAGGTCGCGTGACCCTCGTGGTCCCACAGCACCATCGCGTCATCCCGCACCCAGACCGTGGTTCCGTTGCGATGACGCAACCGGTAGGTCTCGGAGTAGTTCCGTCCCTCCTCACCCCCGTTGAGGAGGCCCTCCTCTACGGCCAGGGCCTCGTCCCGGTCCTCCGGGTGCAGCTGCTGAAGCCACAGGCCCTCGTCTGCCATCCACTCCTCGGCAGGGAAGCCGAGCATCGTCTCGATCTGCGGGCTCACGTAGTGCCACCGGCCCGCCGCTCCGGGCTCGGCTACGTAGACCACCGAGGGAACCCGCTCGACCAGCAGCCGGTACAGCTCCTCAGTGTCCCCCAGATCGCTCTCCAGCTTCTTGCGGTCCGTTATGTCCAGCGTCATACCAATCGCATAGTCCGGCTCCCCGCGGGCGTCCCGCACCAGGGACACCGTCAGGTCCGCCCACACGATCCCGCCGTCCTTGCGGATGAATCGCTTCTCCATCTCGAAATGGTCGATCTCTCCTTCGACCAGCTTGGCGAACCAATCCAGATTGGCTTGCACGTCGTCGGGGTGGGTGAACACCGAAAAGGACGTGGCAGCGAACTCCTCGGAGGAATAGCCCAGCGAGCGCCGCAGGACCTCGTTGGTCATGGTGGTGTAGCCGTCGAGATCAACGATCCCTATGCCGACCGGAGCGAGCTCGAAGATTGTCTCCAGGCGATGAACTCTGGCCGCCGACCCCACCGCCTCCCTGGACAGGTCAGTTGGTAGCGGTACAGCGCTGCTGTCGCCGCTCTCGGTGCCGTCCACGACGTCCCCTTCCTCTGGTGTCCCAAACCACCGAGAGCGCACACCCCCGACCCCTGCATCACTGTCGTCAACGATGCCGTTGGTCGAACTACGGACGTCAGTGTGCAGAATACGATGAAGGCAAATCGTTTGTGAGCATTTTCCCCAAATTCCGGCGGCGCTCAGTCCGCGATGAACTCGCCGAGCAGCTGGGCGAACCGCTCAGGGTCGTCCAGGTGCGGATAGTGTCCGGCGCCCTCGAACAGCTCCAGCCGGCTCCCGGCGATCCCTTGATGAGCTTTGGTCGCGTGCCAGGCGGGAATCATCTTGTCCCGCGTGCCCCAGACGATCAGGGTGGGGATCTCGATGCCCATCAGCATCTGACCATTGGCGTTCACCGTCTGTCCGCCCGAATCGATGACCGAGCGAGTCGTGGCGAGAAAGGCGTGTCGACTGTCGGCGTCGGCCAGGGACGTGAACCCGTGCCACGCCTCGGTGGCGTCGGGACTCGCCCGCCATCCCACTCTGGCGAGGACTCGCCCCACCAACTCGGCCCGCTCACGCACCCAACCTGAGGCGATCACCGGCAGGACATACTCAGCGCCGGGCAGAGTTGCCGATCGCAGCAGCGGACTCACATCACGGCCCAGGCCGCCGCTGGCGACCAGGACCAGACGCTCGACCCGCTCCGGGAACAGGTAGCAGAACTGGATCGCGATGCCGCCACCGAAGGAGTGCCCCACCAGGGTCACCCGCTGGATGCCGAGCCGGTCGAGCAGATCCCGCAGAATCGCGGCGTGCGCCCCCAGCGAGTAGTCACCCATCGGCTTGGCCGAAGCGCCGTGGCCGAACAGGTCCGGCGCCAGGACACGGTGATCGTCGTTCAGCTTGTCGACCAGATGAGCCCAGTTGCGGTGCGAGCCGGTCAGTCCGTGGATGAAGAGGACCGCCGGGCCGTCGCCGCTGTCCAGATACCAGAACTCGTGCCCGTTCAGCATCGCCGTGTGCGCTCGTTGCTCAATCACGATGCCTCCTCCCGAACCGTACCCGTCAGTAACCTTACTCGAGAGTAGGTGGTCCGGTATCGTCCGCCACACCCGGGATTGCTAGGAGCTGATGAGCATTGGACGTCACACCCGACATGCCCGACATACCCGTCGCACTGGTCACCGGCGCCGGCAGCCAGCACGGCATCGGGTTCGCCTGCGCCAAGGCCCTCGCCGCCCGGGGTATGGCGCTCGTCCTGACCTCGACAACCGACCGGATCCACGAGCGAGTCACCGAGATCGAGGCAGGCGGCGGACGTGTCATCGCGCTGCCCGGTGACCTGACGACGGCCGACACCGCGACCTCACTCGTGCGACTCGCGCTCGACACCTTCGGTCGCCTCGACGTCCTGGTCAACAACGCGGGCATGACCTCGGCCTCCAACCCTGACGTCTCAGGTGGCCTCGTCGGGCTGGCCGACGACGCCTGGCAACGGTCGATCTCGCGCAACCTCGACACGGTGATGGCCATGACGCGGGCGGCACTGCCGACGATGCTGGATGCCGGCTACGGCCGGGTCGTGGTCATGACGTCGGTGTCGGGTCCGGTCGTGGCCTACGCCGGAGATGTCGCCTATCACGCGGCCAAGGCTGCCTTGGTCGGCCTGACCCGCGCCGTTGCCCTGGAGGTCGCCGACCGCGGAGTCACCGTCAACGCTGTGGCACCGGGCTGGATCGCCACGTCGTCCTCCTCCGTGCATGAGCTGGCGATGGGCCTGACGACACCCATGGGACGGCCCGGCCGCCCACAGGAGGTGGCCGAGCTGGTGGGTTTCCTTGCCTCCCCCGCAGCCAGCTATGTCACCGGCCAGCTGCTGGTTGTCGACGGCGGCAACTCTATCCAGGAAGAGCACCTGCTGGGCCGCTGACCCAGCAGTGCTTCTAGCCGTCTAATTGCGCACTTCGCGCAAGTTACCCATGCGTAACGCTTGTTTTACGCAGTTGGGATGGTGAGGATGTCCACATTCATCCATTTCGGGAACGAAATCGCTAGGAGGTCCGGTGGATCTACAACTTTTGCTTGCGCTGGTGCTGGGTATCGGGACGATCATTGTCGTCGTGCTGCGCACCCGGCTCGACGCCTTCGTCGCCCTGCTGCTGGCCGCGCTGGTCACCGGCTTCGTGGCAGGGGCTCCCCCCATCGAGACCATCTCCTCGATCACGAAGGGCTTCGGCAACACCTTGGCCTCGATCGGGATCGTGATCGGCCTCGGTGTCGGGATCGGCAAGATCCTCGAGGTCTCCGGTGCGGCCGACGCCTTGGCCCGCGCCTTCGTGAAAGCCATGGGCAAGGGCCGGGAGCACTGGGCGATGGCGGGCACGGGTGCCATCGTCTCCATCCCGGTCTTCTGCGACTCCGGTTTCGTCATCATGAACCCGCTGGCCCGTTCGATCGCCCGCCGGATCAAGGGTCGCTACGTGACCCTTTCTCTCGCCCTGGGCGCCGGGATGACGCTGACCCACCACCTCGTCCCGCCCACCCCGGGCCCGCTCGCTGCTGCCGGGATCCTCGGCGCCGACCTCGGTGCCCTGGTCCTCGCCGGACTGGTCTTCGCCCTGCTGCTGCTGCCCATCGTGATCACCTATGCAGCCTGGATGGGCCCCAAGCTCGAGAGCGAGCTCAACGAGGACGTTCGGGCCGCTGTGTACCAGACTGCTTCAGCGACAGTCACGACCTCTGCCGGTTCTGGCAGCTCCCCTGACGTTCTCGTTGACGAGCCCGCCGAGCCGCCCGCCCACGCGCTGGGTGAGCCGCCGGCTGGTGGGAAGCCGCACAGCGTCTCGCTCGGTCTCGCCGCGTTACCGCTGCTCCTTCCGCTTCTGCTGATCGTGATGAATACGGTCGCGACCGCGATCGACAAGAGCAGCCAGGGCGTGCTCTCGCCCAAGGACGACTACACCCCCTCGGGTGTGGTCAGCGTCCTGGCCTTCATCGGCCACCCCGTCGTCGCGCTGACGGTCGGTATCATCCTCGCCGTCTATGTGCTGCTCCCCAAGTGGACACCGCGCAAGCAGGTGCACCACTGGCTCGCCGAGGCGGCCGCCTCAGCTGGCCTGATCATCCTCATCACCGGTGCCGGCGGCGGGCTGGGCCAGGTGCTTCGCGACACGGGTGTCGGCGACGAGCTGGCCAAGACGATCTCCGGACTGAGCCTTCCCGGCGTCCTGGTGCCCTTCCTGGTCGCCTCGCTGGTGCGGCTTGCTCAGGGATCGGGAACCGTCGCGATGATCACCGCGGCCTCGGTCTCAGCACCGCTGGTAGTCGGGCTCGGTTTGTCCCCGCTGTTGGCCGCGCTCGCCTGCTGCGCAGGCTCGATGGTGTTCAGCTACTTCAACGACTCCTACTTCTGGGTGGTCACCCGGTTCACCGGTCTGGACGGCACCGCTGCCCTGCGTGGCTGGTCGGGCATCACCACCGCCGTATGGGCGGGGTCGTTGCCGTTGCTGCTCATCGCCAGCCTCTTCCTCTGAGATGGCGGCCGTGCTGGTGGTCGCCGACGACCTGACCGGAGCGAATGCGGCCGCGGCCGGGTTCGCCCGGGCAGGCCTGCGCGCGGTCACCGTGCGCGCCGCCGAACGGGCCGACGTGGTGGCCGAGATGGTGTCGCGTTTCGACGTCGTCGTGGCGACCACCGAGAGCCGACATGCCGCTCCAGAAGTCGCCACGGAGCGGGTCGCCGCTGCGGTGCGTGCAGGCTGGCCCGCCCGGCTGGTATGCAACCGCATCGACACCACGCTTCGCGGCAACGTCGGAGCCACGACCAAGGCCGTCCTCGCCGAGGTCAAGGCGCTGACCGGCGGACGGGTGGTGGTGCTCTGCGCACCGGCCCACCCGGCCGCCGGCCGGCACACCATCGGTGGCACCCAGCTCCTTGGTGGTCGCCGGCTCGAGGACACCGAAGTGGCCCGCGACGCTCGCAACCCGATGACCACGTCCGATGTTGGGGAGGTCCTGCGCCAGCAGGCTGATGTCAAGACCACACTCATACCAATGTCGACCGTCACCGGCAGCGACGCCTCGCTGGTTGCGGCCATCCGGGAGGCCCTGGACGCAGACGTCGAGGTGCTCGTGGTCGATGCGACCACCGTGGAGCACCTCGACCGGATCGCCTCGGCGGCGGTTGAGGCGTCCACGGACCTGCCACTGGTCTGGGTGACCAGCGACCCGGGGCCGGCATCTGTCGCAATGGCGCGCGCTCTCGGCATGGAGCAGAAATCAACCGCCGCACCGCTGCTCGTGGTTTCCGGGTCAGCCACCCAGCTCACCCGGACCCAGCTCGCCCAGCTGGCTGCCCTGCCCCATACCCGGCTGCTCCGCACCCCCGGCTTGGACGGAGGTGCGGTTCCCGACGTCGACGCCACCGCTGCCCTCCTCGACGAGGCGCTGTCCTCGGCCGGCCCCGACGACGTTGTGGTCATCGCCACGGCCGTCGATCAGAGTGACATCCAGGAGCTGACCCTGGAGCAGGCCGAGGAGATCCCCATCGCCCTGGCCAAGGCAGTCCGTCGCAATCTCGAGATGCACAGCGTGGACGGCATCTTCACCACTGGCGGGGACGTCACTGCCGCGCTGCTTGCCGAGCTCGGCTCACACGGGCTGGAGATCTCCGACGAGATCGTCCCGCTGGCCGTCGCCGGCACGCTGGTCGGTGGGGGGTGGGACGGCCTCCAGGTCGTCACCAAGGGTGGCCTCGTCGGTGACGCCCACACCACGGTCGCGTGCGTGGACCACCTGCGTCGCAACGCCGACCAGCATCGCCTGCAGGTTGCCTCCGCCGAGTCCCGCACGACGTACTGACCCCATACCAACCCACAACAACAACTCAACCAACCCCGCAGCGGAGAACCCCCGAAGGTCCCGCTCCCCCACTCACGAAGGAACGACCCACGATGACCCGACACGTACTCGCCCTGACCCTTGGTGACCCGGCAGGGATCGGGCCTGAGATCACCGCACGGACCCTTGCCGAGGTGGCCGGGGCCGCCGACCACCACGGAGTCGCGGTCGGTGACGCCGCCGCCCTGCGCCGGGGTGTGGAAGCCGCGGGTCTTGACGTCGAGGTCCGGGTCGTCCAGAGCTTCGACGTTGAGCCGGCCGGCACGAGGGTTATCGACATCTTCGACACCGGAGCACTCGGTGAGGACCTCCCGGCCTGGGGCGCCGTGGACAAGCGCGCCGGCCAGGCCGCGATCACCGCGATCGAGGTGGCCACGGCGGCCGCGATGGAGCGCAAGGTGGCCGGCATCGTCACCGGCCCGATCAACAAGGAGGCCATCTGGGCCGCCGGCTCGGAGCACCTCGGCCACACCGAGATGCTTGGCGCGCTGACCGGAGTCACCAAGCAGGACACCATGTTCGTGGTCCGCACGAACAATGCTGGTGGCCACCATCTGCGGATCTTCTTCACCACCCGCCACGTCTCTCTTCGCACGGCCCTCGACCAGATCACCAAGGAACGGATCGAAGACTCCATCCGGATGGCGAACACCGCGCTCGAGGTCTTCGGCGTCGAGAAGCCGCGGCTGGCAGTGGCGGCGCTCAACCCGCACGGCGGAGAGAACGGCGCGTTCGGCAACGAGGAGATCGAGGTAATCACCCCGGCGTGTGACGCGCTCCGCGCCGAGGGGCTTGACGTGTACGGCCCCATCCCGGCCGACTCGGTGTTCCACCAAGGCCTGGTCGGGCGTTTCGACGGTGTGCTCTCGCACTTCCACGACCAGGGCCACATCCCGGCCAAGACCTTCGACTTCGACGGCACCATCTCGGTGACGGTGGGGCTGCCCATCCTGCGCACCTCCGTCGATCACGGGACCGCGTTCGACATCGCCGGGACCGGCAAGGCTGGGCATGGCACGATGCTGTCGGCCTACCTCGCGGCAGTCGACTATGCGCCATACGTCGATAACATCCGCAAGACCTACGGAGGGTGAGCCAGGGGGCATGAGGCAATGACACAGACAACGATGCGGCGGGGCACCCAGGCACGCCATGACGCACTGTTGGTGCTCCTGCGCACCGGCGTCGCCAGCGTTCAGACGTTGGCCGCGCGGGTTGGTGTCTCCCCCTCGACATTGCGCCGCGACCTCACCCAGCTTGAGCAGGATGGTCGAATCGCACGGACGTATGGCGGGGCCATCGTTCGCGACGTCTTTCAGGAACGCTCGTTCAACGAAAGCGCGCTGATCAACCAGGAGGCGAAGGCGGCCATTGCCGCGGCGGCCGTGGAGCTCATCCCGGCGAACGCGACGATCTTCCTCGACGCCGGAACCACGTGTCTCGCCCTGGCTCGGGCGCTCACCGGACGCGGCCCGCTCACGGTGGTGACCCGGGGCCTCGAGGGCGCCGTGCTGCTGTCCCGGACTGCCCAGATCGACGTGGTGATGCTCGGCGGTCACGTCCGTCCCCTGAGCCATGGCGTGGTCGGGCCCCTGGCATCCATGGCGTTCGAGCGGCTCGCCTTCGACGTGGCCTTTCTCGGCGCCGACGCGGTCGACGCGGTCCGCGGACTGGGCGAACCCACCGCCGAGGAGACGTACGTCAAGGAGCAAGCCGCCTCACGCTCGGGCCAGGTCGTACTCCTCGCGGACGCGTCCAAGCTCGGACCGTCCAACGTCGCGGCTTGGCTCCCGCTCGGACCGTCCTGGACGCTGCTGACCGACGGTCGAATCGACGCCTCAACCGCGAAAACCTTTGCGGATCAAGAGATTCGGGTCCTCACCGCTGACTGAGGTGCTCGCGGGCCAGCGTTTCGGCAACCAGCTCCAACAGGGCAGCGGCATTCGTCATGCTCTTGTCGACGTCAGACTCGATATCGGCCAGGGCATATGCCGCCGCGACGGCCGCTTCGCGCAGCTGTGCCTCGTCGAGGGTGCTGCGGCCGCACACCGCAACCACCGTCGCCCCGGCCTCGTGGGCCATCCTGGCCACCCCCATCGGCGCCTTGCCATGCAGGGTCTGTGCGTCCATGGAGCCTTCTCCCACGATCACCAGATCTGCTCCGACGACATGCTGCGCGAAGTCCACCAGCTCCAGGATCAGGTCGATCCCGGGTCGCAAGGTGGCGCCGAACAGCGCCATCGCGGCAAAGCCGGCTCCCCCGGCGGCGCCTGCCCCCGGGACGTCGCGGAAGTCCCGCCCAGTCTGCTTGGCCAGGTGGTCGGCCAGCCGGGTCAGCGCCGCGTCCAGAACAACGACGTCCGCTGGGGTCGCCCCCTTCTGTGGCCCGTAAGTCGCTGCGGCGCCTAGGGATCCGGTGAGCGGGTTGTCAACGTCGCAGGCCACCACCACCTCGGCGTCGGCAACCGCCGGGTGGACGCCGCTGAGGTCGACCTCGACGAGCTCCAGGAGGGCCGCACCACCGGCGCCAATCTCGTTGCCGTTGCTGTCCCGCAGGCTCACCCCGAGCGCCTGCAGCATCCCGGCCCCGCCGTCGGTGCAAGCACTGCCGCCGATGCCGACGACGATCCGGCGAGCGCCCGCTGACAGTGCCGCGGCGATCAGCTCACCGAGGCCACGGCTGGTCGCAGTCATCGGCGCGAGCTCGCCTCCCGGAAGTCGCACCATGCCTGAGACGTCTGCCATCTCCACTACTGCGGTGTCGCCGCGGCGCCCGTATGCAGTCACGACCGGTTCGCCGGTCGGCCCGGTGGCGGTCAG
>JBBQUB010000035.1:0-17856 GCA_038212865.1 Actinomycetales bacterium | reverse complement strand
TGGCGCTGGCGCTGGGGCCGGGGCCCGATCGGGAGTAAGGCTCGGGGAGCTGCTGCCGCCAACGACCAGGGGATCGGCCGCCGTACCGGGCTTTCGCGGCGTCGGCGTCCGCGTTGGCGCGGGCGCGGGCGCGGTCACGGTGGCCGGATCGAGGACCACTGCATCACCAAGATCCTGATCGGCTGGCGCACCGAGCGCCGAGCTGACCGTCACGGCTCCGAAGCCCAGCAAGAGGCTCGCCGCGCCCGCGGTCAGGAAGAGAAGGAGGGTCCTCAGCGGACCGGATGGGCGAGTCATGGAATAAGTATCCGCCCGTTTTGTGAGGCGAAGATGAGAATCGTGACGGTTGTCCCCCTAGCGACCGGCGCCGGGGAGCCTGCCGGCGTCGCCTGCGGTCAGGAAGAGAAGCCTCGCTGCCGCGGCAATCTCGCCAAGGCGACGTCGTTGCCGCTGGCGTAGCGTCCCCCGCATGACGGCTGCAATCACGGCTTCCCATCTGAGCAAGTCCTTCGGCGTGACAAAGGCGCTCAACGACCTCGAACTGCATGTTGCGACCGGTGAGGTCCATGGATTCCTGGGTCCCAACGGCGCCGGCAAGTCCACCACGATCCGGGTCCTGCTCGGGTTGCTGCACCCCGACGCGGGTGAGGCCACCTTGCTCGGCGGCGACCCCTGGCGCGACGCCGCGAGTCTGCACCGACGACTCGCCTACGTTCCCGGCGACGTCAACCTGTGGCCGAGCCTGTCCGGCGGCGAGGTCATCGACCTGCTGGGTCGGCTGCGCGGAGGTCTGGACGAACGGCGTCGAAAGTCCCTGCTTGACCGTTTTGACCTTGACCCCCGCAAGAAGGGCCGGGCCTACTCCAAGGGCAACCGGCAAAAGGTCGCGTTGGTGGCGGCACTGGCATCGGACGTGGAGCTGCTGATCCTGGACGAACCCACTGCTGGGCTGGATCCGTTGATGGAGAGCGTGTTTCGCGACTGCATTCAAGAAGAGCGACCCCGCGGCCGGACGGTCCTGCTGTCCAGCCACATCCTCTCCGAGGTCGAGCACCTCTGTGATCGGGTGAGCATCATCAAGGACGGGCACACTGTCGAGACCGGGACTCTCGCCGAGCTCCGACACCTCACCCGCACCCACATCGAGGCCGTGCTCACCGCTCCGGTCCCCCTCGATCTCGCGACCCTCACCGGCGTCCATGACCCCGTCATCGACGGAAACAACCTGACCTGTGAGGTCGACACCGCACACATCGGCGAGCTTCTGGGCCGGATCGCTGCCGTTGGGGTCAGTACCTTGCTGAGCGCCCCGCCCACGCTCGAGGAGCTCTTCCTCAGGCACTACGCGGTGGATCCCTCGCCATCGGAACGGTCGGCGTGAGCACGCTGACCACCGCCCGCGACAGCGCGCCCGGACCCGCGACGGTCGCAGGGTCGGCCGGCACCCTGACCGGGTTGTGGCCCTTGATCCGGCTGGGGCTGCGCCGGGACCGGGTCTGGTGGCCGGCCTGGATCCTGGTCATCAGCGGGCTGGTCCTGGTCACGACGGGAGCGTATGAGGCGCTCTATCCCACCCAGCAGTCCCGGTTGGGCCTAGGGCCGACCATGGGTGCCAACCCGTCACTGCGAGCGATGTACGGACCGGCGTTCGACCTGACCACCGCCGGAGGCTTCACCGCTTGGCGTTTCGGCGGGATGGCCTCGGCGTTCATCGGGCTGATGAGCCTGCTGGCGCTGATCCGGCACACGCGGGCCGAGGAGGAGGCCGGGCGCCTCGAGCTGTTGCGTTCGGGAGTGGTCGGTCGGCACGCACCGCTTGCGGCTGCTGTCGTGGTCACCGTCGGCGCCAACGTCGTCCTCGCCGCCATCGTGATCACCGGCCTGATCGGCCAGGGCAACCCGGTCGGCGGCGCCGTGGCGCTGGGTCTGGGATTCATGGGGTGCGGCTTCGTCTTCGTCGGAGTCAGTGCCGTTACCGCCCAGATCAGCGAAAACGCCCGTCCGGCAAAGGGATTGGCGGTCGCCTTCCTTGGTGTGGCCTACCTGTTGAGGGCGATCGGGGACAGTTCCGACAACGCAACGTGGCTGAGCTGGCTCTCGCCCATTGGCTGGGTCCAGCAGACGCGAGCCTTTGCCGGCGAGCGCTGGTGGGCACTCGGCATACCGCTGGTCGTTGGCGTTGTCCTGACCACACTTGCCGTCTCGCTGGAGAGCCGACGCGACTTCGGGGCAGGCCTGCGCGCTTCCCCTCTCGGGCCCGAGCGTGCGGCCCCGGGGCTGTCGACGGCTTCGGGACTGGCCTGGCGCCTCCACAGAGGGTCGTTGCTTGCGTGGACCATCGGGATGGCGATCGGCGCCGCCGCTTTCGGCTCGGTTGCCAACGGGGTGCTCGACATCTTCAAGGGCAACGCGCAGCTCGAGGAGATCTTGCAACGGATCGGCGGCGGGCAGTCGCTGATCGACGCCTTCTTCGCCGCCATCCTGCCGATGCTCGCCACGATCGCCACGATCCACTCGGTGCAGGCGATGCTGCGGCTGCGCTCCGAGGAGATCGAGACCCGGGCCGAGCAGGTTCTGGGCACGGCGGTGACCCGGACCCGGTTGCTGGGCAGCCATCTGGTGCACGCCGTGGCCAGCCCGCCGATCCTGATGACCGTCGTCGGGCTGTCAGCCGGTGGGGCGTATGCCGTGTCCGTCCACGATACGAGCAAGGTGTGGGCCGTCCTCGGCGGAGCGCTCGTGATGGTCCCGGCGATGTGGGTCTTCACCGGCGTCACCATGGCCCTGATCGGTATGGCGCCAGAACGCAGCGCTCTGGCGTGGGCAGTGTTGGCTGGCTGCGGAGTCCTCGGTGAGCTCGGGCCGGTGCTTCGCCTCCCCCACAAGATTCTGCGCATCTCACCGTTCGCCAACGTTCCCCAGTTCCCGGGCGCCGACCTCGACCTCGTGCCTCTCGCGGTCCTCAGCCTCATCGCGATTGCGTTGACCACAGCCGGGATTCGGGGTTTTCGTCGACGCGACATCGGCTGACCCCGTCTTTGGGCCTGGTAGTGAGCAGGGGTGACGATATCGGGGCAAGGGACGGATGGGGGCCGCGTAGCCCATCAAGGGAGCCTGCGAGCAGGGCCAGCGGCCCGCGTCCGTCTCGCGCCGACCTAAGCGGCAGCCATGCGAGCGGCACCTACCAGGCGGCAGGTTCGTAGTCCTTGACGAAACAGCCGTAGATGTCGCGACCCAGCTCGCCCTGCACGATCGGGTCATAGACGCGGGCGGCACCGTCAACGAGATCGAGGGGAGCATGGAAGCCCTCCTCCGCCAGCCGGATCTTGGTCGGGTGCGGGCGCTCGTCGGTGATCCAGCCGGTGTCCACCGCGGTCATCAAGATGGCGTCGGTCTCGAGCATCTCCTGCGCGCTGGTTCGCGTGAGCATGTTGAGGGCCGCCTTGGCCATGTTGGTGTGCGGATGGCCCGGACCCTTGTAGTTACGGCCGAACTGGCCCTCCATCGCCGAGACGTTGACGACATACGTGCGACGGGCCGAGGCGGCTGCCATCGATGGACGCAGGCGACTGATCAGGATGAATGGGGCAGTGGAGTTGCAGAGCTGAACCTCCAGCAGCTCCAACGCATCCACCTCCTGCACATACTGCGTCCAGCTGTTCACCTCGTGCAGGTCTGGCACCAGTCCTCCGGCGTCGATCGCGGTCCCTGCCTTCACCCTGGCCGGAGTCGCCGAGCCGGCGCGCAAAGCCATGGCAGTGAGCAGATGCGGTGCCGTTGCCTGTGCCGTCGGGCGGGACGCGAGGGCACCGGCGAAAGAGGCCGGATGGGCGTCGCTGACGTGGTCGAAGGTGATCATCTCGGGCAGTGGCCCGTGGGGCAGGGGCGCGGACTCGGCCTCGACCAGCGGGGCGTAGGACCCCGGCGACCGCCGTACGGTCTGGGCTGCGTTGTTGATCAGAATGTCCAGCGGACCTTGTGCCGCAACGGAATCGGCAAGGGCGACGACCTGGGCCGGGTCGCGCAGGTCGATCCCGACGATGCGCAGCCGGTGGATCCAGTCGGCGCTGTCCTCCATGGCAGTGAACCGTCGGATCGCGTCGCCCGGGAAGCGGGTCGTGATCGTCGTGTGCGCGCCATCACGCAGGAGTCGCAACGCGATGTACATCCCGATCTTGGCCCGGCCGCCGGTGAGCAGCGCCCGTCGCCCGGTGAGGTCGGTGCGCTGGTTTCGCTTGCTGCGGTTGAGGGCGGCGCAGGGAGGGCACAGCTGGTGGTAGAACGCATCGACCTCGACGTATCGCGACTTGCAGATGTAGCAGGAGCGTGGCTGCAACAGTGTCCCGGCGAGCGCGCCGGTGGCGTTCGACACCAGCTTCAGGCCCTGGGTCTCGTCGTCGATCCGCTCAGGGGCGCCCGTGGCCGTCAGCGCGGTGACGGCTCGGTCGTTTGCCAGCATCTTCTCGCGGCGTTCGGCCCGACGAGCCTCCTTGACATCCTTGAAGATTCGCGCCGTCGCCCGCCGGATCGCCACCGCGTCAGGATGCTCGGTCGGCAGCTCGCCAGCTTGGCTCAGGACGCGAAGGCACAGCTCCAGATCAGCTGCCCTTATCGCGGGTTGCGCGCTGCCGGGCCGCGCGGTGTCGGGTTGCGCGGTGTCGGGTTGCGCGGTGCCGGGTTGCTGGGGCGGTTTGTCCTCCTTGGTCCTGGGAGGCTTGTCGTCAGTAGGCACCCCGGAATCGTACGCGGAGCACCGGGTACGGCTCGTCACAAGGAAGGCGGCCTTAGGCGAACCACGAACCGTTGCCACGGGCGCGGGTGACGGCGATGTGGGTCACGAAGCCGGGCGGCGGGTCGGCCATGGGAGGGAACAAGGTGCCCGGCGAGCTACGAGTTCGGCCCTTTGCCGTTCTTGGCGGCTGGGCCATCCTCAGCTGCTGGGTCCGATGCCGCGTCGGGTATCTCCTCGTCGTCCAGGGACTTGATGATCGCCGGCTCCGTGTCCAGGTCCGCCGCAGCCGTCTCAGCCGCCATGTCGGTGGGGTCGGCGGTCGCGTCGACCGCAGTGATGTCGTCGACGGCGGTGACGCTGGAGTGGCGACCGGTTGACGGCGGAACGTAAGGGTCGCTGACGGGGGTCGCCCAGGGGTCGTCCTTGGGTGCGGACTTCTTCATGAATGCTGCGGCCCCGGCGGCTGCGGCGACCAGGAAGCCAAGGATCAGCAACACCTTGCCTTTCCTCTTGTGTTTGGGGGCAGCGACGGCGTCACCCGAGATGACCGCTGCTGCGCCCGAGCCGCGGGACACGGCTTCATCCTTGGCTGCGGCGCTCGCGGCCGCAAAAGCCTCGATCGCCTCGGCCAGGCGGGGGAGCAGGTCGTCAACGATCTTGTCCCGCGCGGTGTCCACCTTGGGCGCGAGGCTGTTGACCACTGACTCCAGCTTGGGAGCGGCGACCTCGATGCCGCGCTCGACCCGCGGCTTCGCCCAGTCCCGGGCCGCCTCGACCCGGGGCTGACCCCACTCCATGGCGCTGCCGGCGGCCTGCCCGACAGCAGGCACAACCCGTTCGCGCAGCTGCTCGGCGACTGTTGCGGCGCTGCTTGCAAGTGATGCCGACTGGTCCTGCAGTTGCTCTGTACGGCTCTTGCTGTGGAACACGGGGCCCTCCAAGGGTGATGACGTCGGTCTGCTGGTCCATCCTGCACTGTCCCGCGTGGCCCTGACCACCCCGTCCGCCGCGAAGACCCGTCTTGGCTGCCTTTGCCCAGTCCAACCAGGCCCCCCACCCCCGTGCGAGGATGACGACATGAACGTCACCCTGCACACGACCCTCGGCGATATCAACATCACGATGTTCCCCGACCACGCCCCGAAGACCGTTGCGAACTTCGTCGGACTGGCCCAGGGAACCTTGGACTACAAGGACGATGCCGGCCGAACGAGCCCGACCCCGTTCTACGACGGCCTTGGCTTCCACCGGGTCATCTCCGGCTTCATGATCCAAGGCGGGTGCCCCCAGGGCAGCGGCATGGGCGGTCCGGGCTTCGCCTTCGATGACGAGATCAGCTCTGACAAGAACTTCAACCAGCCCTACATCCTTGCCATGGCCAACGCCGGCAAGCGTGGCGGCAAGGGCACCAACGGCTCGCAGTTCTTCGTCACCCTGGGGCCGACCCCGCACCTGCAGGGCAAGCACACGATCTTTGGCGAGGTGGCCGACCAGCCCAGCCGCGACGTTGTCGACAAGATCGGTGCGGTGCGCACGGCCGGAGGGGACAAGCCGGTGGAGCCGGTCGTTATCAACTCCGTAACCGTCGACGAGAGCTGATCTCACCGGTTTGCCGGTTGTTCTCGTTACTCAGTGGTTCTCGGTTGAAAGGCGCGCGTCCTACATGAGTGAGCCCTCGCCTGTTCAGACTGAGCCCGTCTGCCCCCGGCACCCCGATCGGGTCGCCTATGTGCGCTGCCAGCGCTGCGGGCGGCCGACCTGCCCTGAGTGTCAGCGGCCGGCCGCCGTCGGTATCCAGTGCGTCGACTGCGTCCGCGAGGGCCAGAAGAGCATCCGTATGCCGCGCACGCAGTTCGGTGCCAAGGTCACCTCGGACGGGCGGCCCGCAGTGACCCTGGCGATCATCATCATCTGTGCGGCCGTGTGGCTGCTGCAGAAGGTGTCGCCGCCCCTGACGTCGGAGCTCTCGTTCGTGCCCCTCCTGGGTGATACAGAGCCGTGGCGCTTCCTGACGGCCGCGTTCGCACACTCCCCCGGCTCGCCGTTGCACATCCTGTTCAACATGTACGCGCTGTGGATTCTCGGGCAGTATCTCGAGCCGATGCTCGGCCGGGTCAGGTTCGCGATCCTCTATTTGGCTAGCGCGTTCGGCGGGTCGGTCGGTTACCTGCTCCTGGCTTCACCGCCGGCGCTGCCCCTGACCCAGGACGGCATCACGGGCAGTAGCTGGATCACCCCCGTCGTGGGCGCCTCAGGCGCGGTCTTCGGGCTGTTTGGCGCCCTGCTCGTGCTCAACCGCCACCTCGGCCGGTCTTCCGGCCCGATGTTCGGGGTGCTCGCGATCAACGCGGTGCTCGGCTTCGTCGTGCCGGGCATCGCCTGGCAGGCCCACCTGGGCGGTCTGGTGACCGGCGCCGCCCTAGCCGCAGTGATCACGCTCACCGCTGCGCAGGCCCGCCGCAGGCTCCAAATACCGGCGCTGGCTGCGGTCCTGGTGCTGGTCGCCCTCAGCGCCGCGGCGAAGTATGCCGGCGCGGACGACTCGCTCCTTCGTTCGATCATGAGCCTGGGCAGCTAGCGCCAACCCCGGCGCCTTTTGGACACACGGTCCGTTCGAAGCGGCTGGCGGGGCTGGATTACATCGCTGTGATTTATCCCCATTGTTGAAAACGCCTGTGGACAACTTCAGTCCGCAGATCTCGCGGGAAGGTCAGCGCCACTTCATGGTCATCATGAAGCCCGAGATCATCAGGCCGAAACCGATCCCCAGGTTCCAGTAGCCGATCTTCGGGATCGGGAAGTCCGACGCGGTGACATAGAAGGTCACGACCCAGAGCAGGCCCACCACCATCAGGCCGAGCATCACCGGCGCAAACCACGGCGGGTTAGCCATGGTCGACTTGGAGCTGCGCTTGGGCGGGGGGGTGTACGCGGGCTTGGCGCGTCCCTTGGACTCGGGCACGGCGGTAGCTCCTTCGGTGGACGGTGCATCAAGACTCAGGTGTTTGCCTTAGCGTAGAGGCTCGACACCCCGAGTCCTAGACAGGAGGCCACGTTGTCGCCACGATCGCCCTTTCGCAGGCCCCGCCGTCGCTCGGGCTGGGCTGCGATCGTCCCGGTGGCCGCAACCGCCGCCGGCCTGATGTTCGCGACCAGCGCCCAGACCTCGCAGGGCACCGACCTGCGCTCCGGGGGCACCGACCTGGTCGATGTCGTCCGCGCACAGGACCTTGTGGTGCGCCAGCGGGCGGCCTTGGTCAAGGCGCTGCAGGACGAGGTGGACTCGCTGACCGCACTAGCGGCTCCCGGCAACGCCACGGTGGCCCGCCTACGCGCCGCGGCCGCGCAGCTCGCGGCCGCCGCCGGGACCCAGGCCGTGACCGGTCCCGTGCTGGCGGTGAGCCTGGACGACGCCAAACGCACTGCCGCGAGCCTGCCCGAGGGCTTCACCGCCAACGACATCGTGGTGCACCAGCAGGACGTCCAGGCCGTGGTCAACGCTTTGTGGGCCGGGGGCGCGGAGGCGATGATGCTGATGGACCAGCGGGTCATCTCAACCAGTGCCGTGCGGTGCGTGGGCAACACCTTGATCCTGCAGGGTCGGGTCTACTCACCGCCCTACGTCATCCAGGCGATTGGTGACACCTCGTCCATGCGCGACGCGTTGAATACCAGCCCAAAGGTCGCGAACTACCGTGAGTACGTTGACACCTTCGGTTTGCGCTATGACGTGACCAGCAAGACCTCGGCGAGCTTTCCGGCATACGCAGGAAGCGTGAATCTGTTGCACGCGAAGACCCTGGAATGAACGAGGCCAGGATCAGTGCGCCCCACCGGTTGCTCGGTGCCTTCGGCGAGGTGCTCATCACCATCGGGGTGTTGGTGCTGCTCTTCGTGGCGTGGCAGCTCTGGTGGACCGACGTGACCGCCAACCGCGAACAGGCGGGCACCATCCAGGCTCTCGAGCGCGGGTTTGGGCAGGGCGGTGCCGCCGATCCTGATGCCGGTCAGTCGGGTGTCGCTGACCAGAGGTCACTGGCCACGCTCACGAGGGTCCCGTTCGGCGAGGCCTTCGCGATCGTGCGCATCCCGCGATTCGGCAGCGACTACGCGCGGCCCGTGCTGCAGGGCACCGACCGTGACACCCTGATCAAGGGCATCGGGCACTACGCCGGCACGGCGATGCCGGGGCTCGTCGGCAACTTCGCAGTGTCCGGGCACCGCACGACCTACGGTCGGCCGCTCCACAACATCGACCTGCTCAAGAAGGGCGACGTCATCGTGGTCGAGACCAAGGCCAGCTACGTCGTGTATGCCGTTGCCCGGCACGTGATCGTCACTCCCAACCGAGTGGAGGTGATCGCCCCTGTGCCCCAACGCCCCGGCGTGCAGCCCACGGAGGCATGGATGACGCTGACCACCTGCGAGCCGAAGTACTCCGCTCGCTTGCGTTACGTGGTGTTCGCCAAGCTCGTGGAGACCATCCCCAGGGCCAACGGGCTTCCCGCATCCTTCATGGCTGTTCCATCCGGGGCGGTGGCTTGAGGTGTACGGATCACTGTGGCGTCTGCTGCCCGGACCCTGGCCGGTCAAGGCACTCCAGTGCGTGATCCTCGTGGTCGGCGTGGTTGCGGTCTGTTTCCTCTGGCTGTTCCCCACGATCGCACCGTTGATGCCGTTCAACTCCAACACGGTCGGGTCTGGGTCTCCATCCCAAGGCCCCTCCACCTCTGCCCCCTCCACCTCTGCCCCCTCGACCTCTGCCCCCTCGACTTCTGCCCCATGAAGGGCGACTGATGAACAACGAAGGCGCCGTGAGCAGCAGCAGCACCAATGCCGGGGTCCTGGGCGGCACTCGGATCCTCGTGGTCGACAACTACGACAGCTTCGTGTTCACCATCGTCGGCTATCTGCAGCAGCTCGGCGCCGAGTGCGAGGTCCTGCGCAACGATGCCGTCACGCCAGCCGACGGCGCCGACTTCGACGGGGTCCTGGTCTCACCGGGCCCCGGCATCCCTCAGGACGCCGGAGTCTCCATGGCGATGATCACCGCCTGTGCCGAACGCAGCCAGCCGATGCTCGGCGTCTGCCTTGGCCATCAGGCGCTGGGGGTCGTCTTCGGTGCCACCGTCAACCGTGCGCCGGAGCTTCTGCACGGCAAGACCTCGGCGGTGAGCCACGACGGCACCGGTGTGCTGCGCGGCCTGCCCTCACCGTTCATCGCGACGCGCTATCACTCGCTGACCATCGACCCTGACACCGTCACCGATGACCTGATCACGACAGCCCACACCGAGTCCGGCGTGATCATGGCGGTTCGGCACCGCACCCTGCCGCTGGAGGGGGTGCAGTTCCACCCCGAGAGCGTGCTGACCCAAGGTGGGCACCGGCTGCTAGCCAACTGGCTGGAGACCTGTGGGCTCGCCGACGCGGTGAGCCGCTCAGAGGGTCTGAGCCCGCTGGTCCACGACGCCGCCGGCGTGGCCGCAATAGTCGCCGCAACCTAAGCCAGTTTGCCCCGTGAACTCCCCCGTCACCTGGGCCGATATGCCTGTGCGCATGGGCCGATAGGTCGTGAGAGGTCACAAATCGTTCAAACGGTGGCCGTTTTAGGTCGATTATTGACCTCTCACCGGCGCGAACAAGGCAGCCTCAGGGCGCGGTCGGAGTTGTCGTCGGTGTGGGCTCGGTGGTTGGTGATGATGGCGCCGTCGGCGCAGGCGTCTGCGCGACCGCCAGGGTGATCACGGTTCCGACGTCAACGGTCGCATTGCGGTTTGTCTGGGCCAACACGGTTCCCTCCGGCTGGGTCGCGCTGTCCCTGAAGGTGGTCTTGGTCGTGAGCTTCAGGTCAGCGAGGATCTGCTGGGCGGCGCCGCGGTCCTGACCCACGACATCGGGCACCTTGACCTGGCCGCTGGCGACCTTGAGGATGACCGGAGACCCGGCCGGGACGGTCTCGCCGGCCGCCGGGACAGTCTCGATCACCTTGCCCTTGTCGAGGCTGGGGTCGTTGACGGACTGCACCTCTCCGACGGTCAGATCATTGCCCTTCAGCGACTGCGTGGCCGAGTCTTGGGTGAACCCCTTGACGTTCGGCACCACTGCCACTCCGGGCCCGCTGGACACAGTGATGGTGACCTCGGTGTTCTTGGGGAACTTTTCGCCGGCTGCGGGGGTCTGGTCGACGACGGTGCCTTTCTCCGCCGGGTCGGCGCCGAAGGAGGGCACTGGCTTGAAGCCCTCGGCCACCAGCTTGGCCTCGGCTTGCGCCTGGGTCAGGTTAGTCACGGTCGGGACGGTCAGCTTGGGCGCGGTCTGTCCGGTGGTCAAGGCCCTTCCGAAGAGGCCGACCAGGACCAGCGCGGCGATGACGGCCAGGGTGAGCAGGACATAGGTGGCGGCGTGTCGCTTGCGCGGCAGCTCGGCCGGGTCCCGGCCGATCGCCGGCAGGGTCGCGGTGTTGTGCGCTCCACCACCACGGGTCCCGACGACCTGGGTTGCGTCCGGCGGGGACATCGCCATGGTCGGATCGCCGCCCATCCCGGCGGCACCGCCCAGCGCACCGGCGCCGAGGGCGGCGCCTGCCGCGGTCCCGTGCGCGGCGGAGCTGATCGGCCGTCCGCTACGGGCGGCAGCGAGGTCGGAGCGGAACTGCCCGGCGTCCTGGTATCGCGCGTCGCGGTCCTTGACCAGAGAGTGCAGCACCACCGCGTCGAGGTCGGCGCTCAGGCCCGGTTGGTGTACGGACGGGGCCTGCGGCGCCTGACCCACATGCTGGTAGGCGATGGAGACCGGCGAGCTCCCCACGAAAGGCGTGCGGCCGGTGAGCAGCTCATAGAGCAGGCAACCCGTGGAGTACAGATCGGAGCGGGCATCGACCGGATTGCCTTGAGCCTGCTCGGGTGAGAGGTACTGAGCCGTTCCGATCACCGACTGCGTCTGGGTCATGGTGGCAGCGGTGTCGGCGATGGCGCGGGCGATCCCGAAGTCCATGACCTTGACGTCGCCGGCTGGGGTGAGCATGACGTTGGCCGGCTTGATGTCCCGGTGGACGATGCCCATCCGGTGGCTGTACGACAGCGCATCCAGGATGCCCTCGGTGACCCTGGCCGCCTCTGGGGGATCCAGGACGGTCTCCGCGGTGAGGATCTCGCGCAGGGTCCGGCCTTCGACATACTCCATCACGATGTAGGGGAGGGCGACGGTCGCGCCGCCACTTTCGGTTTCGTGGTCCTCGCCGGAGTCGTAGACCGCAACGATGGCGGGGTGGTTCAGCCCCGCCGCGGACTGGGCTTCGCGTCGGAACCGGGCCAGGAAGGAGGGGTCGCGGGCAAGGTCGGAGCGGAGCATCTTGATGGCCACGGTGCGGCCCAGCCTGGTGTCATGACCAGCGTGGACCTCAGCCATTCCGCCGCGGCCGATCAGCTGGCCGACCTGGTAGCGCCCGCCCAGTAGACGAGGTGTGCCGTTCACGGCTTGCCCTTCTTCGTGCCGTCGTTCGCGTTGCCCTTGCCCGAATTGCCATTTCTGGGTGCTGTTGACGTGACCGCGGGAGTCGCGACCACAGCAGTCACCTTGGGTCTCGGGGTCGAGGTTGCTGAGGTGGTCGTCGCAGTGGTGTCCAAGGGAGTGGAGCCGTTACCGCCAGCCTGGGACAGGGCCAGTGAGGTCACGACGACGAGCACCGCAGCCACCGCTCCCAGGAGCCAGGTTCGAGCGGTTGGAGATCGTCGACCACGTAGGCCAGGTGCCCGGGCCGGCAAGACGTGGATCGGCATGAGCCTGGTCGAGCGGGGCATGGCCTGCGTTGGTGCGTGCGCGATGGTGGCGGCACCGGCACCGGCGGCAACGCCAGCATGGCCGGCATCAGCGGACATCGGTAGGACGGCCGTGACGGATGCGGCCAACGCGAAGGCGGCACCCGGCATACCGAGGGCATGGGCCATGGCGGCGGCACTTGCGGGGCGGTCCGCGGGGTCCTTGGCCAGTGCGGCCGTGATGACATCGCGGATCCCGAGGGGGACGGTGTCTGGCAGCGGTGGTGGTGGCTGGGTGACCTGGGCGAGGGCGGTCGAGACGACGCTTCCGGTGTCGAACGGACGCTCACCGGTGAGCATCTCGTGTGCCACCACACCCAAGGCATAGATGTCGCTGGCGGCGGTCGCGCTCTGACCCAGGGCCTGCTCGGGGGAAAGGTACTGGGCGGTCCCGAGGACCTGGCCGGTCTGGGTGAGCGGCACCGAGTCGATGGCGCGGGAGATGCCGAAGTCCGTGAGCTTGGCGGTGCCGTCGGGGGTGACCAGGATGTTGGCCGGCTTGACGTCGCGGTGGATGACCCCGGCCCCATGGGCAGCATCGAGCGCCATGGCGGCCTGGATCAGGATGGCGGTGGTCTCCTGCACCGACAGAGGTGCGCGCTCGGCGATGATCTGGCTCAGAGGCAGGCCGGCGACCAGCTCCATGACGAGGTATGCCGTGCCGTCGTCCTCGCCGTAGTCGAACACAGCGGCGATGTTGGGATGGAGCAAGGCGGCGGTGTGCCGGGCCTCGGCCCGGAAGCGATCGACGAAGTCGCTCTCCTGGCTCAGTGCGGGATGCAGGAGCTTGACGGCGACGGTGCGGCCCAGCACGGTGTCGGTGGCCGCCCACACCTCACCCATACCCCCCATGGCGATGCGCTCTGTCAGGGTGTAGCGGCTGCCCAGGAGGGTGCCTCTGCTGAGGTTCACCGGTTGATCACCGCCTCGATGACCTGGCGGGCGATCGGCGCGGCTACTGTGCCACCGAACGCCTCATTGCCCGCTTTTCCGCCGTTCTCGACGACCACCGCGACGGCAATGATCGGGATTTCGGCGGGCGCGAACGCGGTGAACCAGGCGTGCGGTGCGCTGCCGGGAACGTTCTGGGCAGTGCCCGTCTTGCCGGCGACAGTCAGGCCCGGAATCTGGGCGGCGGTGCCGGTGCCGGACTTCACGGAGGTGACCATCATCCGGGTCAGAGCGGCCGCGACGTCCGGAGAGACTGCCTGCGAGAGCTGCTCGGGCTTTGTCTGGTCGATGATGCCCAGATCGCTGTTACGGGTGTCCTTGACCAGGTAGGGGCTCATGACCAGGCCCTTGTTGGCAATGGCGGCACTGACCATCGCCATCTGGAGCGGCGTCACCCGCACGTCGAACTGTCCGATGGCCGAGAAGGCGGTCTGCGGCTTGTCCGGATTGGCCGGAAACCTGCTCGCGGTGACCCGCATGGGGATCTGCTGGACGTCGCCGAACCCGAACTTCGCCGCCTGCTCGCGCAGCGCGTCTGCCCCCAGCGTCATCCCCAACGAGCCGAACGCGGTGTTGCAAGAGATCTCGAGTGCGTGGCTCAGCGTGGTCTTGTTGCCCGCGCCGCATGGCCGACCGTCGTCGTTGGGCAGGTTGGTGGTCGTCAGGGGCAGGTCGAGCGTGGCGGGACCGGGAATCAGTGACTCCTCGGTGAAGCTGCCCGACGACAGCGCTGCCGCGGCGGTGATCAGCTTGAACGTGGAGCCTGGCGGATAGAGGTCGCCGGCGATCGCCCGGTTGACCATTGGCTTCTCGGGATCCGCGATCAGGTCCTTCCAGGCAGCTGCGACGGCGTCCAGGTTGTGGCTCGACAAGGTGGTGGGGTCGTACTGCGGGTGGCTGACCATCGCCAGGATGGCGCCGGTGCTGGGATCCAGTGCGACCACGGCGCCGCGCTGGTCGCCCAAGGCCTTGTCAGCGGCCTGTTGGGCCTTGGGGTTGATGGTGAGCTCGAGGCTGGCGCCGCTGGGGGCCTTGCCGGTCACCATGTCGACCACGCGCCGGTAGAAAAGCTTGTCGGACTGCCCGGACAGCAGCGAGTTCTCGGCTCCTTCGAGGCCCCCGCCGGCGCCGTAGATGAAGGAGTAGTAGCCGGTGACCTGGGAGTACAGGTTGCCCGACGGGTAGGTGCGGACGTACTTGAGCTCGTCTTTGGTCGCGACGGACTTGGCCACTGGTGACCCGCCGACCAAGATGGCGCCGCGCTCGCGCGAGTAGCTCTCAAGCAGGGTACGACGGTTGCCGGGACGGTTGTCGAGCTCCTTGGCCTTGACGAACTGGATCCAGGTGGTGGAGATCAGCAGGGCGGTGAAGAGCATGGCCACGAGGAAGGAAAGTCGTCGGATCGGCTGGTTCATGGACGACTCACGACCTGGGTGTGTGCCGAAGATGCTGAGGCCAGCTCGTCGGCGTCCGGGAGCGGGCGTCGGGCCTGGTCACTGATCCGCAGCAGCAGCGCCACCAGGGACCAGTTGGCCAGCAGTGAGGAGCCGCCATAGGAGAGGAAGGGCATGGTCAGACCGGTCAGCGGAATCACGCGGGTCACGCCTCCGACGACCACGAAACACTGAAGGGCCATCGAGAAGGACAGCCCCACCGCCAGCAGCTTGCCGAAGCCGTCCCGCACGCCCAGGGCCGTGCGCAGGCCACGCTCGACCATCAGGACATAGAGCAGCAACAGGGCGAACACGCCGATCAGCCCGATCTCCTCGCCGAAGCTGGGGACGATGAAGTCACTCTCGGGGAAGTAGGTGAGCTCGGGGTGGCCGCGACCCAGACCGCTGCCCAGCAGCCCGCCCTTGGCCATGCCCATCAGCCCCTTGACCAGCTGGTCGCTGGCGGCAATGGCCTTGTCGCTGAACGGATCCAGCCACAGCAGAACCCGAGTTTGAACGTGTGAGAACAACAGGTAGGCGACGTAGGCGCCCGCGCAGAACAGAGCCAGGCCGATCGCGATCCATGACCGGCGTTCGGTGGCGACATAGAGCATGGCGACGAAGAGGCCGAAGAACATCAGTGAGGAGCCGAGGTCCCTCTCGAAGACCAGAACGCCAACACTGGCCAGCCAGGCGATCAGGATGGGACCCAGGTCCCGCGCCCGCGGCAGGCCAATGCCGAGGAACCTTCGCCCGACCAGGGAGAGGACATCCCTGGTCTGCACGAGGTAGCCGGCGAAGAAGATGACCAGCAGGATCTTGGCGACCTCGCCGGGCTGGAAGGACAGCGGCCCGATACCGATCCAGATCCGCGAGCCGTTGATGTTGCGGCCGATGCCGGGCAACAGTGGCAGCAAAAGCATTCCGAGTCCGAGCGCCATCGCGGTAAAGGTGAACCGGCGCAGCTGGCGGTGGTCTCGAAGGACGATGATCACGCCGGCAGCGATGAGCAGCGCCAGCGTGCTCCACATCAGCTGCTTGGGTGCCAGCAGACGGCTGTCGGGCCGGTCGTAGGCCAGGTCGAGGCGGTGGATCATCACCAGGCCCAGGCCGTTGAGCAGCGTCGCGATCGGGAGCATCAGCGGGTCGGCATACGACGCCCGCCACCGCAGCACGAGGTGGAAGCCGACGGTGAGACCGAGCAGGCCGGAGCCGTACTTGACCAGGTCGGGGGGGAACGTCCCGTCGATCGCCAGCCCGACGTTGAGGTAGGCCACCATCACGATCGCGACGGCCAGCAGCAGCAGCACCAGCTCGACGTTGCGCCGGGGGCGAGGCCGGAAGGAGGTGACGGTTGTCATGGGGTGGGCGTGCCGCTCGTGGGAACGCTCGTCGCAGCGCTTGGGGCCACGCTGGGGGTAACGCCGGAGCTGGGGGTAACGCCGGAGTTGGGGGTAACGCCGGAGGTGGGGGTTCCGTCGGATGATCCGCAGGTGCCTCCCGCGGCCCTGGTGGTCTGGCACTGGAGGGCCTGCACCCGCAGGTCGGTCACGAGACGGCGTGCATCCTGGACGTTGGCGCTGCTGAGGGTCGCGTCGACCTTGCTCCGATAGAAGTCCGGCAGGTCGCTGAGCGCGATGTCGCTCTCGTCGATGACATGCGAAAGGGTCCATGGGCCGAAGTTCTGGGAGACCCCCTGGTAGATCGCCACGTGGCCCTTGGTCTCGCCCACGAAGTACTGCCGCTGTGACCAGTCGTATGCCGCGTAGCCCCCGCCCACGAGGACGGCCAGGACCAGAACAACCAGCGACATGCCCTTGAGCCAGCGCAGCCGGCCGGAGGTCGGACCTTCTTCAGCAAGCCTGATGGACTCGGCTTCGGCGGCCTCGGTGACATCCTGACCGGTGGCCTGGCGGGACAGTGCCGCCGCCTTGGCTGCCGGGGTGACCGGTGTGGCACGGGTGGTCGAGGTCCTTCGCTCGGCAGCTGCACCGACGACCTCCTGCGCTGTCGGCGGGGGTTGGTCCTTGTCGAGATCGACCACGTCGCCGATGATGCAGGTCACGTTGTCAGGGGCCCCGGCGCGCATCGCCAGCTCCACCAGACGGTCGGCCGCCTTGCCAGGCGACAGGTTCTGTACGAGGACCTCCTGGATGGTGTCCCGGGCAACGAACCCGGAGAGGCCGTCGGAGCAGAGCAGGTAGCGGTCGCCGATCCGGGCTTCCCGTACGGCCAGGTCGGGCTCATCGTCATGCTGTCCGGTGAGCACGCGGGTGACCAGTGACCGTTGCGGGTGGCTCTCGGCCTCCGCCTCGGTGATTCGGCCATCGTCGATCAGGCTCTGGACGAACGAGTGGTCATGGGTGATCTGGGTGAAGGTCCCGTCGCGCAAGAGGTAGGCGCGAGAGTCACCGATGTGCGCCACGGCGATCGTGCTGCCGGTCCGCAGCAGCGCCGTGACAGTGGTGCCCATCCCCTGAAGCTCGGGCTGGCGCCCGATCGCCCGCTGAAGCTCGGTGTTCGCGTTCTTGAGAGCCTCTGCGAGCAGCTCAAGGGCATCGTCGGAGCCGTGGCTCTCGCCATCAAGGCCGACGATCTGACCGACAGCGATCGAGCTGGCCACGTCCCCGGCGGCATGGCCGCCCATGCCGTCGGCGACGACGAGCAGGTGGGGACCGGCATACCCGGAGTCCTGGTTCACCTGTCGCACCAGCCCGATGTCCGAGCGGGCGGCGTAGCGCAGGGCGATGGCCAAGGGACCCTACTTCCGGAGCTCGAAGATGGTCTTGCCGATCCGGACGGTCGAACCGACCTCAACCGGCATGGGCGAGCTCAGGCGGTTCGTGCCCAGGAAGGTGCCGTTCGTGGAACCAAGGTCCTCCACGAACCAGCCGCCGTCGCGACGGAAGATGCGGGCGTG
>JBBQUB010000034.1:0-18319 GCA_038212865.1 Actinomycetales bacterium | reverse complement strand
GGGTTCGGATGCGTGAGGGCATCCTCGCAGCGGGAAACGAGGTGCCCGCCGTCATCTGAGCCACTCCCCCACCCGAACTGCGCTAGGCTGTCAGGCGGCAAACACCTGCCGACCCCCGGAACATTGAGCCTGACCACGGCGTTATGCCCAGTGAATCCCCACGTACAACTTTGGCGTGGGCTGCAATTTGGGAGACGCCCTGTCATGGCCGAACGATCACTTCGCGGTACCAATCTGAGTGCTTTGAGCCTCGAGACCGACACGAACGTCGTGCTCAGTGAGCGTCAGCTCGTCCGATACGTATGCCCTGAGAAACACATCAGCGAACTTCCGTTCTCCGTCGAGGCGGACGTCCCGACGGTGTGGGAGTGCCGTTGCGGCCTGGAGGCCCGACTGGTCGACGGTCCCGAGCCGGAGTACAAGAACGTCAAGGCTGTCCGCACCCACTGGGACATGCTCCTGGAGCGTCGGTCCATCCCCGAGCTCGAAGAGCTGCTCGAGGAGCGACTGACTCTGCTGCGTGCGTCGCGAGGCGAGAAGCCGCGCCGAAAGCGCACCGCCTGACTCAGACATAACCCCTTTCAGACCGACAAGCCCCGCCGCCGGATCCCCTTCCTTGGCCGCGGGGCTTGTTCGTGCCGGTATGCCGTATGCGTGTTCCGCGGGCGCATAGAGCATCCGTGAAGTCGCAAAGAAGCTCCTGCGAGTCGCCCCGAGCGCAACCATTGCGACTTTCATGGGCCGAGGTGTCCCGGTTGCCGATGTCCAGGTTTGTCGAGTCTGATGACGTCGAAGCCTCAGACGACCTCGCCGCGGATGATGCCGGATCTGGGCAGCAGCCGACGTTCGACGACGCGCTGCAACCACCGCCTGGTGATCGGCCTGGTGATCGGCAGGATGAAGAAGAAGCCGGCGATGTCGGTCAGGAAACCCGGCGTCAGCAGCAGGGTGCCACCGATGAGGACCAGCGCCGCGTCGGCCAGCTCACGCCCGGGCATCTGGCCGGTGTTCAAGGCCACGCGAAGCGCCCGCCAGGTGAGGCGGCCTTCGCGCTTGACCAGATAGGCACCCAGGGCCGACTCCAGCAGCAACAGGGCGATCGTCTGCCAACCGCCGATCACCCTGCCCACAGCCACGATCAGGGCGATCTCGGCCAGTGGCACGACCAGCAGCGCGATAAAGACCAGCCATACCCATGGCGGGCGCCGGCGGCCGTTCTGGGTCAGGCGTCGAGCTGGTGCCACCGTGGCTCCCTCCTGAGCAGAGACTTGACCTGGCCGAGCCGATAGCTTGTCCCCCACCGAGTGATGTTGCGCAACGACTCCCTGACGATTCCCTGGCTCATCTTGGAGTCCCCGATCGTGCGCTCGACAAAGGTGATGGGCACCTCGACCACGGTCAGACCGCGGCGCACCGCCCGCCATACGAGGTCGACCTGGAAACAGTAGCCCGCGGAGGCGACGTCATGCAGGTCCATGCTGCGCAGCGCCGACGCGCGGTAGGCGCGAAATCCCCCGGTGGCGTCACCGATCGGCATACCGAGAAGCACGCGAGTGTAGACGTTGCCGCCGAGGCTGAGCGCCTTGCGGTGCAAGGGCCAGTTGACTACCGACCCGCCGGGCACCCAGCGGGAGCCGAGGACGACATCGGCGCCGGCCAGCGCCGCCAGAAGGGTGGGCAGCTGTTCGGGCTGGTGGGACCCGTCGGCATCCATCTCGACGAGGACGTCAAAGTCGTGGTCCAGCGCCCACGCGAACCCCGCGAGGTAGGCCGCGCCCAGCCCCTCTTTGGCCAAGCGGTGCAGGACATGGACCTGAGGGTCACCGGCCGCGAGCCCGTCGGCGACCGCACCCGTGCCGTCCGGAGAGTTGTCATCCAGGACCAAGACGTCCGCCTCGGGCACGGCGACACGTGTCCGCGAGACGATGAGCGGAAGGTTTTCGCGTTCGTTGTAGGTCGGGATCAGCACCACGATCTTGCCGATCGGTAGCCGCGCCACAGGGTAGGTCATGAACGTCCTTCGTCAGGGGTCGAGCCACCGACACTACCCGCGCCGCTTCCTCAAACCGACCAGAACCAACATCATCGCCAGTGCGCCGCAAGCCAGGTACTCGGGCCAGGCGCCCACCCGGTCCGCGAGAGTGCGATCGGTGCGCAGCGGAAGCTCGGCGGCAAGTAGCGCCGGGGTGAACAATGCAGTCTGCTGGTGGGCTGCTCCGTCGGGCGTGATCATGGCGCTGACCCCGACGGTGGAGATATGCACGATCGAACGACCGTGCTCGATGGCTCGGATCCGGGAGATGGCCAGCTGTTGGACCGACTCGTCGGTGAATCCGAAGGTCGCGTTATTGGTCTGGACCAGGAGGACGTTCGCGCCCTGCTCAACCGTGTCCCGCACGAGCCCGTCGTAGGCAACCTCGAAGCAGATGATGGTGCCGGCAGCGACGGTGCCCCCGCCGTGGGCCGGCACACGGAACACGCCGGCGCCCTTGCCGGCCGTGAAGTCTGTGCGGACCAGATCGACCTTGTCGTTGAGCCTGCGGAAGAACGAGCGGTACGGGATGTACTCGGCGAAGGGCACCGGGTGTTGCTTGATGTATCGCCCGGCGAGGCCCTGGCCCGGCAGATACAACAGGCTGGCGTTGGACACCTTGGGCTGTGGCTCCTCAAGAAGGGCGCCCAGGATGAGCGGCGCCTTGATGGCTTGCACGGCCTCATCGATCACTCGACCCGCGTCGGCATTGCGCAGAGGGTCGATGTCGGACGCATTCTCGGGCCACACCACGAGGTCTGGTTGAGGCCGGGTGCCGGCCTTCACCGCCGCCGCCGCCTCTCTGGTCACCCTTGCGTGGTTGTCCAGGACGGCCCGCCGCTCGGCGTTGAAGTCCAGCCCGGGGCGGGGCACGTTGCCCTGGACCGCCACGAACCGGCCGGTCGGTCCGTCGGTCGGTCTGGGGACGAGTCCCGGCAGGAGCATCGCGACGGTGGCACCCACGAGGCAGAGAGTCGCTGGGAGGACGCTGAAAGGCATACCGCCAGGCTGTATGCCGGGCTGCCGGCGCCCAGGGAACACCTGGGCGACGCCCGCGGCGAGCAGACCACCCACCAGTGCCACACCGAAGGTCACCGCCGGGGCGCCCCCCAGTGCAGCCAATCCGGCGAGCGGCGAGTCCGCCTGGCTGAAGGCCAGCCGCCCCCAGGGAAAGCCGCCGAAGGGAGTGGCGCCGCGCAGTGTCTCCTGGGCGACCCATGCCAGTGCCACGACGGTCGGCCGGACCCTGCCCACGCCGGCGAGCGACGGACTGCGTTGGAGTAACGAGCAAGCCAGACCGAGCAACGCGATATAGCAGGACTCGAGGACGGCCAGCGCTACCCAGGGCATCGCGCCGACGTAGATCCCCGACCAGGACAACAACGGCAGGAAGCAGGCCAGGCCGCTGACCAGGCCGAGCAACGCGCCCTGCCAAGGACCGGCCCGGCGGGTGGCCAGGGCCAACAGCGCCACACCGATCGGCGCCATGAACCAGAGGTCGTGTGCAGGAAAGGCCAGCCACAGAGCCAGGCCAGAGGCGAGGGCGAGTGGATAACGATGCACGGCGACAGGCTAGGACACCACCCTGGGTCAGGGCGCCGTGTTGGCCACTGTGTCGGCGCACTGGGACACCGTGCCCCCGGACATGGCAGCGCCCGCAGCGCCATCGGGACGAACCCTCGGCCCGACGGGATGCCAATCCTGAAGTCGTCGCAGGTCATGACCTGCGACGTCACTTTGCTTGTGTGGCAATGGGATTCGGTGTGGATAAGTCTTCGGGTTGTCGGTCGGGTCGGGTACACTAGGACACATGATCGACAAACTGGCTCAGGCACTCACGCTCATGCGTGAGGCCTTCACCGACGCCCTGGTCGACCTGATGCTGACCAACGTGAACGTGACCACCACCGTGGACGAACCCGAGGACAGCCTCGAACGCGACCTGCTCGCCCGCCACGGATACGACGGCGCCGCTGCGGCCGGCCCGCGCGACCGATGCCAAGGCACCCCTTCGGCAGGCACCCCTTCGGCAGGCACCCCTTCGGCAGGCACCCCTTCGGCAGGCACCCCTTCGGCAGGCACCCCTTCGGCAGGCACCGCTGCGACAGTGGCGCCCGACGACCGGTCAGGACTGCGCGGACACGACGGCGCGGCACCCCGGGACCTGAACCCACCCCGGGTCCTGAACCCACTGGCGGGCACCGACGACTTCGGCCAACCGGTGCCCGACCCCAACCCGCTGGTCGAACCCTCCTGGCAACACATCTGCGCGATGGGCTTTAAGATCCCTGGCATCGGGTGGGGGCACCTCCCGTTTGCGGGGGATATCGGCGGCGACGTGTCCGCCACCCGATGCGCGACTCGGGCCGGGTTCGTTCACTCCGGGCTGGATGTCTCCGCGGGCGTCCCGAGGCGGCGGGTCCACGCCGGGCAGGTCGCCGTCGCGATCTTCGAGATCTCCATCGCGATCGACCTCCGCGATGGCGGCCGGAAGGCTTTGATCTTTCCTGGCGGGGAACTGTTTCGCACGCGACCAAGGAACCGCCGCAGCGAGTATTCCCCCGCGACAAGGCAGCGCCCGCGGTGCCGTTGGGACCAACCTCGAGCCGACAGGATGCCGATCCGGTGTTGTTGTCTACTAGGCACGCGGGCTCTGCCGTCAGCCGCCTCCGATGCCCCGCTGTGGCCACTTGGCGGGCAATCCCGTAGATCTGGCTGAGACGGCGGCTGCGCGCGCAAGCCGCCGTGGATCTCGGAGATGCTCTGCCTTGTAGCCTTCGCGGGTTCGATTGAGCGACGGCCAACGCGTTGAAACCTACACGGTCTGACCCTGCTGTCAACCCGGCATTCACCTGCAGTTATCCACGAACCCGCAGGTCAAGAGACTCTCCCAATTCCGTGTGAACACAGACTCTTTGCCCGATCCCGGGGTGTCGCCAACGACACGCCGACACGGTCTCTGCGAGATGGGTCACGCACTGGCCGACGGCACGACGACGACGCCTCGAGCGGTGGTGGCAACGACTGGTTGGACCAGCAGGTCGGCCGCTGACCCGCCCCGGTCAGCGTTGCCTCGAGCGATGACCCGGACCTCGAAGCTCATCTCGCGGCTGCGCGAACCAACCCGGACCAGGATGGCCTCGATCTCGATGCAGTCGCCTGCCCGGACCGGAGCCAGGAACTGCACATCGCTGTAGGAGGCGAACAGTCCCTCGTCGCCGTCGGTGCGGATGCACATCTCGGTCGCGACGTCACCGAAGGCGGCCAGCGAGTAGGCGCCGTCCACGAGGTGGCCGGCATAGTGCGCGTGGCTGTAGGGGACGTAGCGGCGGTGCGTCACCGTCATACCGACCGTTGCTGGTCCAGTCGTGCTCATCGGAGATGCTCCTTCATTGGTGGCAAAGTGGGTGTGGTTCAAGTCCTGGAGGCCATCGCGTGGACGAGGTAGGACGCGACCTCTCCAGGGGTCGTGCCCTTGCCGAAGATCCGGTCGACGCCAAGCCTTTCGGCCGACCCCTGCTCGAACCTTGGTCCACCGACGACCAGGAGCGGGACCGCGCCGGCGGGGTAGGCCTCGCGGAATGCCGCCGACATGGTCATGGTGTTGTGGATGTGGGCGTCCTTCTGGGTGACGACCTGACTGACCAGGACCGCGTCGGCCTTCTGTGCACGGGCAAGGGCGACGAGCTCGGGCACCAGCACCTGGGCGCCACCGTTGACGACGGTGAACTCGGTGTAGTACTCCAGGCCCTTCTCTCCGGCGAAGCCCTTGATGTTCAAGATGGCGTCGATGCCGACCGTATGGGCGTCGGTGCCGATGCAGGCGCCGACGATGACCAGCTTGCGGTGCAGCGCCTTCTTGATCGAGGCGTTGACATCCTTGGGGCTGAGCAAAGGGAACTCGCGCTCGATCACCTCGACCTCGCGCAGGTCCACCAGATGGGTGGCGCTGCCATAGATGACGAAGAAGGTGAAGTCCGGGCCCATTGCCTTGGCGTGGACCAGGAGCGCCGGCGCCAGGCCCATTTTGGCGGCCAGCTGCAGCGCAGCGCCCTCAGCCCGTTTGTCGTGGCCGATGGGCAGCGTGAAGGACACCTGGACCATGCCGTCGCCGGTGGTGTCGCCGTAGGGCCGGATGATGTCCCGCGACGCATTCATGCCCCCACCCCTCTCGACTTGTCAGGCTCAGATTGAGTGATGGCCGATCTACGTCCTGACAAGTCGAAATGGGGGACGCCAGCTGGGGGCGTATGCCGAGTACTCATTTTGCGGCGCCGCCTTCCAGCAGGGTGGTGGCCGGGTTGTCGTAGCCGGGGGCGCATTCGACCACGCCATCCAGACCCTTTCCCCTGTCTGCGGGGCGCTTCATCAGCCCGAAGGTACCGTCACCGATGGCCTGCAGCAGCGGAACAGATCCCGGTTGGTCCTTGTCGGCCACGATCTTCCCCAGCAGCTCCACGGCCTCGGAGAGCACCTGCCGGGCACGGGTCTGGATGAAACCGTCACGGGGCGGGTGGAAGTCCTCGGTGAGGCCACCTGCAGCGTTCAGGACATATCGCACGTTCTGCAGCGCCAGGTCCCGGTCAGACAGGAACGGCGTGACCACGGCCTCGGTCATCATGCCGACCAACAGGATTCCCTGGCCGGTCAACGCCCCTGCGAGGTTGAAGAAGCCGTCCATCAGGTAGCCGCGGAACACGTCGCCGGTCATGTGCTTGGTCGGCGGCATCCACTTCAGCGGGGCGTTCGGGAAGAGCTGGCGCGCGAGCATCGCATGTGCCAGCTCCAGCCGGAACGAGTCGGGGATATCGGGGTTGATCTCGAAGGCGTGACCCAGGCCGAGCTGCCAGTCCTCCAGCCCTGCCTCCTTGGCGAAGTACTCGTTCATCAGCTGGCTGACCGTGACGGTGTGGGCTGCCTCGATCGCATCGGCGGTGGTCAGATAGTTGTCCTCGCCGGTGTTGATGATGATCCCGGCGCGAGCGTGGATCTGACGCGAGAACCGTTGGTCCACAAAGGTTCTGATCGGGTTGATGTCGCGGAAGAGGATGCCGTACATCGAGTCGTTGAGCATCATGTCGAGCCGCTCGAGCCCGGCCAGGACCGCGATCTCTGGCATGCACAGCCCGGAGGCGTAGTTGACCAGGCGGATGTAGCGCCCCAGCTCCTTGGACACCTCGTCCAGGGCGGCCCGCATGAGACGGAAGTTCTCCTGGGTGGCATACGTGCCGGCATACCCCTCGCGGGTCGCGCCCTCGGGCACATAGTCCAGCAGCGACTGCCCGGTCGAGCGGATGACGGCGATGATGTCGGCGCCCTCGCGGGCGGCGGTCTGGGCCTGCGGGATGTCCTCATAGATGTCGCCGGTTGCCACGATCAGGTAGATCCAGGGCCGCTGCTTGGGGTTGCCGTGCCGCTTGATCAGGCGGTCGCGGGTGGCGCGGCTCTTGTCGATGCGGGCCATGCCGGGCTTGACCGAGCGCATCGCCAGGCTCTTCCCGGCGCTGAAGTCCCGGCCCTGCGGCAGGCGGAACGACACCGAGCCGGCGGCTGACTTCTGGGCCAGCGTCAGCAGGTCGGGTGCCTCGGCCCGGCGTAGCGCATCGAACACCGGTGTGGTGACGCCGTGCTCGAGCCCTACCTCGTCGCGGACGGCGGTGACCAGATGGTTGACCCAGGGCACGCCGTCGTGGTCGGCCCCGGACAGGCCGGCGAGCCGGAGCACGGCCCTCTCCACGGACACGGTCGTGTGCGTCCTGGCCAGCTTGACCACGGGGGCCCCAGCCTTGCGGGCCAGCGCCCGCGCCTTGCGGATGACGATCGGGTCCAGCTCCAGCTTCGGCCGTAGCTTCTGCTGTGGCTTGGGGTTCATGAGAGGGCTCCTTCGCGGTCGAAGACGGTGCGACCGCGTATGACGGTGCGCAAGGTGGTGGGCAGGGTGGCCCCGGGTGACAAGTCGGGCAGGCCGGTTGGGCCCGTTGAGGATTCGCTCCCGAGGGACCAGATCGCGAAGCTCGCCGGCTGACCAGGGCCGAGGTAGCCGCGGTCGTCGACGCCGGCTGCGCGCCACCCGCCACGGGTGTGTGCCAGGAACGCCGAATGAGCCGAGATCCGTTGGGACTGGTCGTGGTGGAAAACGGCGGCGCGGATGGCCCCCCACGGAGCGAACGGCGTCACCGGCGTGTCCGAGCCGAAGGCGAGGGGCAGACCCGCCTTGAGCATCACGGCGAACGGGTTCATGCCAGCGGCCCGCTGGCGACCCAGCCGGGCGACATACATGCCATCTGGCCCACCCCAGCTGGCGTCGAACGCCGGCTGGACCGAGGCGGTGACACCGAGCTCGACCAGCGCTTTGATGCCGGCGGCGTCCACCATCTCCAGGTGCTCCAGACGGTGCCGCGCTGCCACGACCCTGGCCAGGCCGACGCGGGCTGCCGCCGCCTGGATGCCGGCGATCACGGTGTCGGCCCCGGCATCGCCGATCACGTGGAACCCGGCCTGGACGCCGGCCAGCGAGCAGGCGGCAACGTGGTCGCAAACCTGCTCGACGGTGAGGTAGGCGTGCCCGCAGCGGTCCGAGACAGCGATTCCGGGACCGTCGGCGTACGGCTCTCGCAGGGATGCTGTCCGCGAACCGATCGAGCCGTCGATGTTGAGGTCGCCAGCCAGCCCTCGGGCGCCCAGGCGGCTGGCGAGCGCCCGGGCGGTCTCCTCGTCGCCGACCAGCTCTGCCCAGTAGCCGACAACCTGCGGGCCATCGCCACGATCCCCGGCCGCGAGAACGTCGGCAAAATCGGCTTCCGAGCTCAGCGTGGGACCGCCGATCTCATGCACCAGACCGATGCCGGCAACGGCCGCGGCCGACAGCGCGGCATCGATGTCGGCGCAGCGTTCGGCGCCGGTGATACCGGTGTAGAAGGCGTCTCGAGCAATGTGGTGGGCCTCGCGGGTCACCAGACCGCTGTCGTTCCAGCCCGGGTGGTTACGGGCGCCGGATGCGGCCGCCAGGGCTGAGGAGATCACCGCCGAGTGGCCGTCCACACGTGGGGAGTAGGCCACCCCCCCGTAGGTTGCCCGGTCGAGCTCCTGTGCAGTTGGGGGACGGCGTTCGGGCCAGTCCTGCTCGTCCCAGTTGGGGGCGTAGATCGGGCGACCCGCCCTCTTGCGGGCAGCGGCCTCAATCCTGGCCAGGGCCTGGTGGAGGGACCGGACATCGGTGAGCTCGGTGCTGCGCAACCCCATGCCGGTTGCCGAGGTGTGCGCGTGGGCATCGACGAATGTTGGGGTGACGAGGGCGCCGGCGAGGTGGACCACCTGGTCGACCCCGTCGGCCAAGCCGGCCGCGGCCTCGTCGGTGCCGATCCAGGTGACCTGGTCACCGGCGACGACCATCGAGGTCGCGAGGGGTTCGGCCGGGGCGAGGACGACCCCGCCGCGATACAACGTCGACGTAGGCGGGGATGTCGCTTCGCGGTTCACAAGGCGTCAGTCTGCCCTTGCCCCAGCCGGCCCTCGAACAGCGCCCGAACCGCGGCGTTGGCCCGCAACAGCTTCAGGGCATAGTCGGCGTGACCGGGGACGTATCCGTTGCCGACCAGCATCCGCACATCGGCTGCCAGACCCTCAGCCCCCAATGCGGCCGCAGCGAAGTTCGTCGCCATTGAGAAGAAGACCACGGTGCCGCCCTGCGCGGTCGACAGCAGCGCCGGCTGCTCGCACCCAGGGACGTCGACACAGACCACCGTGATGTCGGCTGCCCCCCCGCCAGCAGTCTCGACCGCCTGGGACAGACCCAGCGGCGAGCGGGCGTCCGCGATGACCACGTGGTCGGCGAGCCCGGTGCCTTCCAACATCCTTGCCTCGAGCTCGTTGGGAACGACGGCGACACGGCGCCCGGCACCGGCGTCCTGCGCCGCGGCCAAGGACATCGACCCCGACTTTCCAGCGCCGCCCAGGACGAGCACCGAGGGCGGCGTGCCCTTCGCGGCGTATTCGCGGACCAGCCGGGCCACGAGCGCAGGTGCTCCGCATACATCCATCACCATCAGCGCGAGCTCAGGGTCGAGGTCGTCCGGCAACACCGCCGCGATGGACCGCCCGAACAGGATTGCGTGACCGGAAGCCGGTGCCCGCTCCCCCATCCCGTCCCACCGGGCCAGGTCATCGCTGATCTGCAGCGGCGTCAACGAGAGGGACACCAGCGTCGCCACGTGGTCGCCGACGGCGAGCCCGAGAGGGCTGCGCAGACCGACCTCGGCGACCGTGCCGATGAGCATGCCGCCCGATCCGGTGACCGGGTTCTGCATCTTGCCGCGGGTGGCCACGATGTCCAGGACGGCCGCCTTCAGCGCTTCGCCGTCGGTGCCACCACCCGGGAGCTGGTGGGTGCCGGTGAGCTGGCGATAGGAGGCGGCGTCGAGGTTCAGGGTCTCGATGTCGATGCGAACCTCGTCAGCCCAGATCTCGGGCGAGGCGTCCAAACGGAGTGCGGCCTGGGGCAGCGTGATCTGGTCCCCGGACGGTTCCAGGACCCTGTGCAGCCCCACCGAAGAGCTCTGTGCCCTGACGAGCGGAACGCTCCCTGCTCGCTCGACTGGCACATTCACTAGTTTCCTCCTGGTTTCGGACCGCGTTAGGGAGATCTTGCGGCGCGGTGATGCGATTGACGCAAGTTCTCCCGTATCATGTCAGTTATGCACACAAAGATCGAGCAGCCCTACGCCTATCTGCGCCGCGAGCTGGTGGAGCCGGACTGGACCCGCCTGCCCGGATGGCGCAGTGTCACCGCCGCAGAGTGGGCCAGCGCCCAGTGGCAGCGGCTGAACAGCGTCAAGAACGTCAAGGGGCTGCGGGCGCTGATGGGCGACCTGCTCACCGACGGGTTCTACGCCGACCTCGAACGGGACCAGAACGAGCGGGCCACCATGTCGATGCTCGTGCCCCCGCAGATGATGAACACGATGGTCCCGGCAACCGGTGTGTATGACGACGGCGTGATGCCTGCGCCCGGAGAAGACTTCACCCGCGCCTTCTACGCCGACCCTGTCCGCCGCTACATGCTGCCGGTCTTCAGCGACCGGCGCACCGACTGGCCGAGCCACCCCTACTCCACCCGGGACTCGCTGCACGAGCACGACATGTGGGTCGTCGAGGGCCTGACCCATCGCTACCCCACCAAGGTGCTGGCCGAGCTGCTGCCGACCTGTCCGCAGTACTGCGGACACTGCACCCGCATGGATCTGGTCGGGAACTCCACGCCGGTCATCCCCAAGCTCAAGTTCGACCTCAAGCCGGTCGACCGCTACGACGCGATGATGACCTACCTGCGCGCAACGCCCTCGGTACGCGACGTCGTCGTCTCCGGTGGCGACGTGGCAAATATGCCGTGGAAGAACCTCGAGGCGTTTCTGGACCGGCTGCTCGACATCGACAACATCCGCGACATCCGTCTGGCCACCAAGGCGCTGATGGGTCTGCCGCAGCACTGGTTGGCCGACGACGTTGTCGAGGGCGTTGCCCGCGTTGCCGCCAAGGCGCGCCAGCGCGGCGTCTCACTGGCGATCCACACCCACATCAACAGCGCACAGTCGGTCACGCCCGCCGTCGCCGCAGCCTCCAGGGCGATGCTGGACGCCGGCGTCCGCGACGTCCGCAACCAGGGCGTCCTGATGCGGGGCATCAACGATTCGGTCAAGGCGCTGCTCGACCTTTGTTTCGCCATGCAGGACGAGGCCTCGATCACGCCGTACTACTTCTATATGTGCGACATGATCCCGTTCGCCGAGCACTGGCGGCTCTCGCTGGCCGAGGCGCAGCGTCTGCAGCACGACATCATGGGCTACCTGCCGGGGTTCGCCACGCCGCGCATCCTGTGCGACGTGCCGTTCGTGGGCAAGCGCTGGGTCCACCAGGTCGACACCTACGACACCGAACGTGGAATGTCCTTCTGGCGCAAGAACTACCGCACGTCGATCGAGGGCGAGGACACCCAGGCCCTGTCGCGCGAGTTCGCCTACTATGACCCGATCTACACGCTGCCCGAGTCAGGGCAGAACTGGTGGCGCGAGCACGGTGGGCTCGATGCAGCCCACGCCGCCGCCGAGGCCAGGGCTGCTGCCAGCCACGCAGCCTCGGTCGCCCAGCTCGTCTGAGGAACGGCCGCTTGCTCCATTCAGGCCGCTCCTGAGCCCGAATCCGGGCCCGAAAAGCGGTCTGAACTGAGCAAAGCGGCCTGAAGTGAGCAAGCGAGCCAGGGTGAGCGGAGCGGCATACCGCCGTGGTCAGCGGGTATTGCGCGGGGGCTCGCCGGGCACTCGGCTGCCGTCGTCGTCAAAGCCGTCATCGCCCGCGAAGAGCAGGTCAGAGATCTGCAGATGCACCTGCTCGACCTTGGGAACGTCCGGCAGGACCACGCCTGCCTTCTCGGTGGCATCGGAGATGACCAGGGTTCCGCAGCCGAGGATCCGGTCGAGCAGACCCTTCTCGTAGGCCACGTCGTTGATCCGGAAGAGCGGGATGTCGCGGCCGGTTCTGGTGATGATGCCGTGGCGGGTGATCAGCCGGCGGTTGGTGACGGTGTATGTCGAGGTCATCCAGCGCAGGAACGGGATGACCACCCAGATGAACACCACCGGCGCCGCCAGCACGAGGGCCACCAGGCCCACAATGGAGTTGTCCGGCGCAAGCATCGCAGCGGTGATGACGCCGGCCACGACCAGGATGAGCAGGGCGACCGGCCCGATCAACGCCTTCGGGTGCGTTCGGACACTCAGGACGACGTGCTCGCCGTCGGACAGCAGCTTCTGCGAGATCCCCATGTCCGCATCGTGTCAGACGGGCTGGGCATGGCGCAGGTACCGTGAACAAATGCCGATCCCCCACGGAATGCGCCGCGTCAACCGGGTCGCGTTGAACAAGATCACCCGGCAGGTCGCGCCATGGCTCCCGGGGCTGGGCGTGCTGATCCACCGTGGACGGAGGTCGGACAAGCAGTACCGCACGCCGATCAATGTGTTCCCGCGTCCGGATGGCCGCTATATCCTCGCGCTGACCTACGGCGCGGACACCGACTGGGTGAAGAACGTGATTGCGGCCGATGGATGCGAGCTGCACACCCGCGGCACTCATGTCGAGCTCACCGCCCCGCGGCTCATCCACGACGAGACCCGGCGCGAGATCGGCGTGTTCGCACGGACGATCCTCGGGCTGCTGCACGTCTATGACTTCCTGGAGCTGTCCGCCGTGCCCCACGCGTGACAGGCGCTACAGTCAGCTCATGATCAACACCGTGAGCATCCAGTCGTGGCCCGCCTGACCGGCGGTCCATCCCGTTGCGCACGCAACCAAGGCCGCCTCGTCGAGGCGGCCTTGCTGCTGTGTATGTCAACAGCGTTGTAGGTCAGGGGTTTCGGCGAGGCCTTCATCGAAAGGCACAACCATGACCGCCGTTTCCGGCATCACTCCTTCGGGCCATCTGACCCTCGGCAACTATCTTGGCGCTCTGCGCCGGTTTGCCGAACCGACCAAAGAACCGGGCTTCTACTTCGTGGCCGACCTGCACGCCATGACGACCCGCCATGACCCGAGACGGCTCGCCACCCTCACTCGCGAAACTGCCATTCTGTTGCTTGCATCGGGTGTGGCGTCCGAGTCGGTCTTCATCCAGTCGGCCGTGCCGGCACATGCCCGACTCGCATATCTGCTGGAGTGCACCGCGTACGTCGGCGAGCTCTCCCGAATGGTTCAGTACAAGGAGAAGGGACGCGACAAGCCCATGACCCGGGCTTCGCTGTTCACCTACCCGTGTCTCATGGCCGCTGACATCCTGCTGTATGGCGCCCGCCGGGTCCCCGTCGGCGGCGACCAGGACCAGCACGTCGAGCTGGCGCGGGACCTGGCAGTTCGGTTCAACCGCACGTACGGTCAGACCTTTGTTGTGCCCGAGCTCCAACGTGCTGCCGCTGCCGGGCGGGTGCGCGATCTACAGACCCCGATGTCGAAGATGAGCAAGTCCGACCCCGACGGAGCAGCCGGGGTCCTGCGCATGCTCGACACTCCGGATGTGTTGCGCCGCAAGGTGATGCGGGCCGTCACGGACTCTGGGTCCGATGTGCGTCTCGATGAGGCGGCCAAGCCCGGCGTCACGAACCTGCTGGAGATACTCGGCGCGTGCACCGGGATTGTGCCCACCGAGGTGGCGGAGAGCTACACGGCATACGGGGACCTGAAGAAGGACACCGCGGACGCCGTGGTGGCCCTGCTGGAACCGGTACAGCAGCGGTATGCGGCACTGGCTGCGGATCCGCGCGGTGTCAACGAGCTGCTCGACGCCGGTCGCGACCGGGCGGCGGCCTTCGCGGCGCCGCGTCTGGGCAGCGCCATGCGCGCCCTCGGGCGGATGTCAAGACTGAGGTCAAAAAGGTCGCTTGTGTCGGGTGGCGCCACCTCCGCAGGGTCTGGTTGAACCGGCTCAGGGTCCGTAGCAGAACCATCCTCCGGTCCGCTCCGCCACCGGCAGATCACACTGGTCTGACGAGCTCGGCGCGCCTAGATAGTCGCGGCCGGCATGGGTGGCGTAGGCGGCGGCGCCCACGGCCACGGCGACCATGAGGGACAGTGCTGCAACGATGAGCCTCACTCGCCTGTGTTTCGAGTCCAACGTTGCCTCCCTCTGAGTCCGGGCCTGACTTTCACGCTAGCCGATTCCTGGCGAGTCGAGGTGGCTTACCGCGCCATTGCCAGGACCAGGAGGGCGCTCGGACCTGTTCGCACAAAAACGCCTGAGGTCGAGCACTACGCGGAGGTGGTGACGGCCCAGCGTCCGGCATCAACGCCCTGATGGCCGTGAGGTCACTCGACATGAGGTCATTCGACGGGGTGGGCGCGCTCTTCCCACGGAGTCGACAGCACCACGGTTGTTCGCGTGGAGACGTTGGCACCGGATCGCAGTCGGGAAAGTAGTTCCTCGAGGTCGCCGGGTGTGGACACCCTGGCCTTGAGGATGTAGCTCTCCTCTCCCGCCACGGAATGACAGGCTTCAAGGTGCGCGATGTCGCGAAGGCGGTCGGGCACGTCGTCCGGGGCTGCCGGATCCAGGGGTGTCACCGAGATGAACGCGACGAGCGGCATCCCCAGCGCGTCGTGGTCGATCAGAGCTCGGTAACCCTTGATCACCCCGCGCTCCTCGAGTCGGCGCACCCGTTGGTGGACCGCCGAAGTTGACAATCCCGTGACCTTGCCGAGATCGGTGAAGCTCATCCGACCGTCCTGCATCAGCAGCCCGACGATGCGGCGATCCAGTTCCTCCATGGCGCAAGGCTACTGACGTGCGAGGAGCCGCCGACAGCGGTGGTCGTCAATGGCACGATGACCTCATGACCCAGCGCCTCATGCTCCTGGACTCGGCCTCCTTGTACTTCCGTGCCTTCTACGGTGTCCCAGACCAGCGAAGCAGTCCCGACGAGCCGCCCACGAACGCGGTGCGGGGGTTTCTCGAGATGGTCGCCTCCCTGGTTACCACCTATCGCCCGACCCATCTGGTGGCCTGCTGGGACAACGACTGGCGACCGGCGTTTCGGGTCAATGCCATCCCCACGTACAAGACGCACCGGCTCACCGAAGGCAGCGAGGTCCAGGAGGAGAGCCCCGAAGACCTCACGCCACAGGTGCCCTTGATCGTGGATGCGTTGCAGGCGTTGGGGATTGCTCGCATCGGCAGCGACGGCTATGAGGCTGACGACGTCATCGGCACCTTGACCCATCGCGCTCGTGGCCGCCAGCTGGTCGATGTTGTCACCGGTGATCGCGACCTGTTCCAGCTCGTGGACGACGACGCCGGGGTCCGGGTTCTCTACACTGCCCGTGGTGGCGTACGTGATCCCGACGTCGTCACCCAGGCTTTTCTTCAGAGCAAGTACTCCGTTCCCACCGGTCAGGCATATGCAGACATGGCGACGTTGCGAGGTGACACCAGTGACGGGTTGCCCGGTGTCGCGGGTATCGGTGAGAAGACGGCCGCAACGCTGATCAACCGGTATGGCGACCTGGCCAGTCTTCGTCGCGCCCTCGCCGCGGGCGACCCTCAGATCAAGGGCGCTCAGCGCACCCGTTTGGAAGCCGCCTCGGCTTATCTGGACGTGGCACCCATCGTGGTCCAGGTCGCCCTGGACGCCCCCATCCCGGACTTTGACGCCTCACTCCCCCGCCAGGTGAGCGACCTCACCCTGCTCTCGTCCCTGGCCTCGGGCTACGGCCTGACCAATCCCATCAACCGGGTGCTGAGCGCGCTCGGGCTCGGGAACGACGAATCCGACTGACCGTCAGAGGCCTGCCAGACCTGGGGGCCGGCCCCACGGCCGGAGCCTCCGCGCGCTCGTTGGCAATGACTGTGAGGTTATGAGCGTCCAGGCGACCGAAACCCCACAGCCATTGCCCACATGATGCCAAGAGTCAGTCGAGTCGATCGGCCGCAACCACGCCGCGCATCACGGCGTCGATGGCTCGTCTTGCGGTCACGGACAGAGCCCGGTCCGGAGCGGCATCACCGATCTGACCGAGCAGGTCGATGACCTGCTTGCAGCGCCGGACAAAGTCACCTGCGGCCATCTCACTGTCGCGCAGGACGATATCCAGTCGTTGACCGCCGGCCCATCGGTGCATCATCCAGGCCATGCCCGCGTCGGGAGCGCCGGTCGTCGGAAGCGTGTGCGCTCGCTCGCTGTCCTCGAGCCGGCTCCACAGCCGAACCATCTCCTCATAGGCCTCGCGGACGTCGTCGCCCGGCATCCTGGGGGAGACCTCGGGCTCGCTACCTCGCGGCTCGTGAACCAGCGTGGAGACGATCGCCGCCAGGCTCGGAGGGTCGAGCCGCTTCCAGATGCCATGGCGCAGACACTCGGCAGCCAACAGGTCCTTCTCGGTGTACAGACGCTTGAGATTGTCCCCCTGCGACGTCACTGCGGCGCCGCCCTCGGTGAGGTATCCCAGCTCCACCAAGAGCTCGCAGATCCGCTCGAAGGTGCGGGCAACGGTGTTGGTCCTGCCCTCGACCGTGCGAGCGACCCCGTCAGTCTCGCGGCGTAACCGCCACCAGCGTTCGGCCCAGCGGGCGTGGCCCTCGCGCTCGGGACACCCATGACAGGGGTGTGCTCGCATCTGCCGACGGAGCTCGGTAACCCGTTGCTGTTCCCGGGAGCCGTCTGTGCCGCGATGCCGTACGGCCGGCGCGTCATGAGGCACCCTGACTCGCACGGTTGCAGCAAGATCCTTACGGGACTTGGCGTTTCGCGCGTTGAAGTGTTTCGGGACGGCGAGGGTCATCAGCGGGTCGACCGGCGTGGGCACATCCATGACGGTGAGCCGCCGCACCTGGGCGTCCGAGGTCAACACCGTCGGCGAAGCACCCTCTCTCTTGCCACCCCCATTGCCCTGGATGACGATCGCGTAGCCCGAGCGTCGGCCACCCGGGATCTTGATGACGTCGCCCGGGCGGAGCTTCTCCAGGCTGATCGCAGCCTCGGCCCGCCGGCTGGCCGATCGGGCCTTGGCGGCTTCCTTCTCGATGTCGCGAATCTCGTTGCGCAGCGCGGCGTAGGCGGTGAAATCCCCGAGGTGACAGGTCATCGACTCGGCATAGCCGGCCAGCGCCTCCTCGTTGCGCTTCACCGTCACCGCCATGCCGACCACGGCTCGATCGGCCTGGAACTGCGCGAACGACGTCTCCAGGATGTCGCGTGCCGCCTCGCGCCCCACCTGGCCGACGAGGTTGACCGCCATGTTGTAGGTCGGGTGGAAGCTGGACCGAAGCGGATAGGTGCGCGTCGATGCCAGACCGCCCACCGCGAGAGGGTCAAGGCCCCGGTTGTACAGCACGACCGCGTGGCCCTCGATGTCGATGCCGCGACGCCCGGCTCGTCCCGTCAGCTGGGTGTACTCCGCCGGCGTGATATCAGCGTGCGTCTCACCGTTGAACTTCACCAGCCGCTCCAGGACCACGGAGCGTGCCGGCATGTTGATGCCCAGTGCCAGGGTCTCTGTAGCGAAGACGGCCCGGATGCGTCCCGCGGTGAAAAGCTCCTCCACGATCTCCCGGAAGGTCGGCAGCATCCCGGCGTGGTGGGCCGCGAACCCCCGGGTGAGACCCTCGACGAACTCCCAGTAGCCGAGCACGGCGAGGTCCTCGTCAGCCAGACCCTGGATGCGCTCCTCGACCGTGCGGCGGATCCGGTCACCCTCCGCCTGAGGGATCAGCCGCTTGCCGCTGGCGAGCAGCTGGCTCACCGCCGACGT
>JBBQUB010000033.1:0-18670 GCA_038212865.1 Actinomycetales bacterium | reverse complement strand
CGCGGCGACCATCTGGGTGGGTGGGCAGATCGTCCTGGCGACTCTCGTGGGGCCGCTTCGCCGGGCGGCTCCGGACGCAGTCGCCCCGGCGGCCCGCGCCTTCGCGCGGGTGGGCTGGCCAGCGTTCGCGGTGCTCATCGTGACCGGCATGTGGAACCTCAGCGTCGGCGGCCCATTAGGCGAGGCATACCAGGTCACCCTGATGGTCAAGCTGGTGCTGGTGGGGCTCTCCGGCATCGGTGCCGCGTTGCACACCTTCGCCAAGAGCCCTGCGCTCAAAGGCATCTGGGCGACCGTCGGTTTGCTGGGCGCGCTGGGTGCCGTGCTACTCGGCGTCTCGATGGGGTGAACCGGCACCCCCCGAGCTCGGTCAGGGTGAGCCCGATGATGTCAGGATGTTGCCATGACCCGCTTCGCCAGACTTGAGCGCCGCGCCTTGTGTGACACCTTCGAACGGGTTGGTCCCGACGCTCCCACCCTGTGCTCGCCTTGGCTGACCCGGGATCTGGCCGCCCACCTTGTTGTGCGCGAGCGCCGGCCGGACGTTTCCGCCGGGATCTGGCTGCCCGTTCTAGCCGGACGCGCAGAGCAGGTGCAGAAGGGGTATGCCGCGTGGGAGTGGCCGCGGCTGGTCGAACAGATCCGAACAGGTCCCCCGGCCTGGTCCCTGGCCTCGCTGGCACGGGTCGACGAGGTGACCAACACCGCAGAGGTCTTCGTCCACCACGAGGACGTCCTCCGGGGCGGCCACGGCTGGAAAGCCCGCGAGCTCCCGAGCGATCTTGAGGAAGCGCTATGGCGCATCGTCTGCACCACCGCCCGACTGAGGTTCGTGCGCACGCGGGTGGGCGTGGTGCTGGTATCTCCTGTGTACGGCCGACGGCAGGTCCATTCCATGACCGACCTCGGCACGGTGGTCCTCAAGGGCAGCCCGGGCGAGCTGCTGCTCTACTCCTTCGGGCGCCGGGACGTCGCCCAGGTCGACCTATCCGGCGCGGAGCAGGCCCTCACCGCCATCTAGCGCCACCACTTGGCCCCACACCATGAGCGGCCCATGACGCTTTGATGACAGGCCGATCATCTGTCCCAACCATGCGCTCAGCGCCAGCACACTTCAGGTGGGTTGGGACGGAACAAGGGGCCATCATGAGCAGTCATTGGAAGATCGCCGCGACCGCCATCGCGGCGACGGCGGCGTTGGTGCTGGCGGGCTGCGGGACGCAGGCGGCGACGAGCGAGGCAGCGGGCCACATGGGGGTTGGTGGCAAAGCCGCCACAGCCACAGGGCAGCTGCGCACCTACTACATCGCCGCTGACGAGGTGCTCTGGGACTACGCCCCGGACGGCGCCAACGCCATCACCGGAGAGTCCTTCACTGCCGATGAGGACGTGTTCACGGCGCAGGGGCCCAACCGCGTCGGCCACAAGTACTGGAAGTCGCTCTACCGCGGCTACACGGACGCCTCCTTCAAGAAGCTCATCCCCCGGCCCACGTCCTGCGCGCCGGCCGCCAAAGCGTGCGACGACAGCCTCGGAATGCTCGGCCCGGTGATCAGGGCCGTCGTCGGCGACACCATCAAGGTGGTGTTCAAGAACAACACCAGCTTCCCGGCCTCGGTCCACCCGCACGGCGTGCTCTACCGGAAGGACTCCGAGGGTGCGCCTTACGCCGACGGCACCCGCGGCGCTGACACTCACGACGACGCCGTACCTCCCGGCGGCAGGCACACCTATACCTGGGAGGTCCCCGAGCGTGCCGGCCCGGCCGCCATGGATGGGTCATCGGTGGTGTGGATGTACCACTCACACACCGATGAAGTGGCCGACACCAATGCGGGTCTGATCGGCCCGATGGTCGTCACCGGCAGGGGCCAGGCCGACCTGGCGACCGCGACGCCGAAGGACGTCGATGACGAGATCTTCTCCTACTACACGGTGGAGAACGAGAACGAGAGCCTCCACCTGGACAAGAACCTCGAGGAGCTCGCGGGCGCACCGCACTCAGTGCCGGTCGCCGACGAAGAGGGGTTCGAGGAGAGCAACCTCATGCACTCGATCAACGGCTACGTCTACGGCAACGGACCGGTGCCGACGATGCGCAAGGGCCAACGGGTGCGGTGGTATGTCATCTCCCTCGGCACCGAGGTCGACCTGCACACACCGCACTGGCACGGCAACACCGTCACGATGATGGGAATGCGCACCGACATGGCCGAGCTGCTGCCGGGCAGCATGAAGGTGGCCGACATGCAGCCGGACGCCGTCGGCACCTGGCTCTACCACTGCCACGTCAACGACCACATCGTGGCCGGCATGCAGATGCGTTACCGCGTTATCGCCTGAGCCTGGGGTAGGAGGAGGGCGGGTCCGGCGGAGCGTTCGCCGGACCCGCATCGACCCGCTGAACCAGGAATGTGCCCAAGACAGTGCTCAGCGGACCGGCAGTCCGCGGCTGCGCAGGGCATCCTTCACCGAAGCGATGGTGAGGTCGCCGAAGTGGAAGACGCTGGCGGCCAGCACCGCGTCGGCCCCGGCGTCGACGGCGGGAGCGAAGTCGGCGACGGTGCCTGCGCCACCGCTGGCGATCAGGGGCACGCTGACCTCGCGTCGGACTGCCTCGATCAGCAACAGGTCGAAACCTTCCTGGGTGCCATCGGCGTCCATCGAGTTGAGCAGGATCTCGCCCGCGCCAAGCTCGGCTGCCCTCGCGCACCAGGCGATCGCGTCGAGCCCGGTCCTCTCGCGGCCGCCATGCGTGGTCACCTCGAACCCGCGGGTGGCAGAACCCGATTCGTCTCGTCGACGCCGGACATCAGCGGACAGGACCAGCACCTGGGAGCCAAAACGATCCGCGATGTCGGCGATCAGGCCCGGTCGGTTGATCGCGGCGGTGTTGACCCCGACCTTGTCGGCCCCGGCACGAAGCAAACGGTCCACATCCTCAACCGTGCGCACGCCTCCGCCCACGGTCAACGGGATGAACACCTGCTCGGCGGTCCGCCGCACTACGTCAAGGGTGGTCTCGCGGTTGCCGCTGCTGGCGGTGATGTCGAGAAACGTCAGCTCGTCTGCGCCCTGCTCGTCGTAGCGCTTGGCCAGCTCAACGGGATCACCTGCATCACGCAGGTTCTCGAAGTTGACGCCCTTGACCACTCGCCCGGCGTCCACGTCAAGGCAGGGGATGACCCGGATAGCGACGCTCACCCGGCGAGCCTACCGAGCGGCGCAACGGAGGCCCATGGTTGTCTACAGTCCAGACATGCACATGACAGCGTCGGAGGGGGCGATCGCCGGCGCACTCCTGGCCATCGCCAACGCCCAACCTCGTTGCGGCGCGACCAAAGTCGTCGCGATCGACGGGCCAAGCGGCGCGGGCAAGACGGACTTCGCCGGAGCCCTGGCTGCGCGACTTCCCACCGCGCAGGTCCTGCATATGGATGATCTCTACCCCGGCTGGAACGGCCTGGAACAGGCCGTGGCCGACCTGCACGACCACGTTCTCGCACCGCTCGCACGTGGCGAGCGTGCGGCATACCGGCGATGGGACTGGAAACACGACGAGTATGCCGAATGGCATGAGCTCCCCTCGACGAACCTCCTGCTCGTGGAGGGAGTGGGCTCAGGCGCGCGACCGGGGGCCGCGCTCGAGTCGGTGCTCATCTGGCTCGAGGCCGAACGCAACCTCCGCTTCCTGAGGGGCATCGAACGCGACGGCGACACGTTTCGGCCTCAGTGGCAGGGATGGGCGGCCCTTGAGGATGCCCTGTTCACAGGCGATGGGACGCGGGGCAGGGCAGACCTCATTATCGACACCACGCCATGAAGGGCCTCAACCTCCAGCTTTCATCGCGTGTCGCGCGGCGAGCTGTGGACCTGCACGAGCGCGGACAAGCGTCCCGCTTCGGCCCGGCCAAAAGCGCCATCAGCCTTCTGGATCGCCATGACCGCAACGGTATCGGTGTCATCGAGGTCCACGCTGACCCATGGTGCGCCGCTACCGAACAACACCCGAACGACCTGCGCCCATTCGACCCTGCGCGTCGAGATCAGGTTGCGGATCACCAGACCCTGCGTCGACGGGACAGCTTGGATCGTGGCAAAGCGCCACAGCAACGTCGAGACCGCGACACCGCACAGGACCAGGAGTAGCCGGTCGAGAACTCCCCAGCCACCAAACAGCGGATCCACCCGAGGTAGTGAGATCGCGCCACCGGCGAAGATCAGCAAAGACAAGACCGCCATCGTCAGTGCGACCCGTCGTCCCCGCCGCGGACGGAAAACGGCATATGGGTCGGACGGACCCGGGCCAGCGGCCCCGTCGCTGGGCATCAGAGCCGGCAGGCGGCGATGTCGGTGACCAGGATCGCCCTGGCGCCGAGGTCGTAGAGCTCGTCCATCACCTGGTTCGTGCGGTTTCGCGGCACCATGGAACGCACCGCAACGTAGCCCTTGTCGTGCAGCGGAGACACGGTCGGGGACTCCAGTCCGGGGGTGAGTGCGCAGGCCCGCTCGACCAGCTCAACCGAGACGTCGTAGTCCATCATCACGTAGCCGCGCGCCGTGATCACGCCCTGCAGACGGCGGGTCAGGATGTCGAGCGCGCCTTGGGCGGGGCTGTGCTGGCGCTGGACCAGGACGGCCTCGCTGTGCAGGATCGGGTGACCGAAGACCTCAAGTCCTTGCTGGCGCAGAGTGGTTCCGGTCTCGACCACGTCCGCGATCACGTCGGCCACGCCAAGCGTGATGGCGGTCTCGACCGCACCGTCAAGTCGAACGACGTCAGCCTCGACACCATGCTCGGCGAGGTGAGCCGATACCAGCCCGGCATAGCTGGTGGCGACCCGCTTGCCGTCAATGTCCTTGACGCTGGTGGCCACACCGGGCCTTGCGGCATAACGGAACGTCGAGGCGGCAAAACCCAGGGGTATCGACTCGATTGCCGCAACACCGGAGTCCAGCAGGAGGTCGCGACCGGTGATGCCGCCGTCGAGGCTGCCCGAGCCGACATAAACCGCAATGTCGCGCGGGCGCAGGAAGAAGAACTCAATGTCGTGGTCGACATCGGTCAAGACGAGCTCCTTGGGCTCACGGCGATTCCGATAGCCCGCCTCACGGAGCATCTCTGCGGCAGATTCAGCGAGGGAGCCCTTGTTGGGCACGGCAATTCTTAGCATGTCTTGGGTCCTTGCGTTGCGGACGGGCGCTCGGGTCAGAGGTGGGCGTAGACGTCGTCGAGCGAGATGTCGGCAGCAACCATCAGCACCTGCAGGTGATAGAGCAGCTGGCTGATCTCCTCGGCCGTGCGCATCTGGCCCTCGTGCTCGGCGGCCATCCACACCTCAGCGGCCTCCTCCACGATCTTCTTGCCAATCGCATGGACCCCTGCGTCGAGCTCGGCAACGGTGCCCGACCCCTGTGGACGAGTGGCAGCCTTGTCGGTCAGCTCGGTGAACAACTGCTCGAAGGTCTTCACGAGGGTCAAGGTTACGTGGCCCCGCCCCCCAGCCGTCCCACCTTGGTGCGGGCGCGGGTGAATCCCTCGCCGGGCCTCTGTCAGAATGGCCTACCACCGAACCCTTTGTGGCGGACATGATACAAACGTCTGCATAAATGCCCATGGGGGTATCCGATGGTGGTTGAGACAGGGAGTGTGGAATGACAGACAGCTCGCGACTTCGGTGCAAGGCCTTGGCCGACAAGGTGATGTCGGCGAAGGAAGCCGCCGCCTTCATCAAGGCCGGCTCCAATGTGGGGATGAGCGGGTTCACCGGCGCTGGCTATCCCAAGGCAGTGCCAGCCGCGCTGGTCGATCGGATGACCGAGGCGAAAGCGCGCGGAGAACGCTTTGCCGTCAGCGTGTGGACCGGCGCGTCGACCGCACCAGAGCTCGACGGTGCTTTGGCAGAGGTCGAGGGAGTCGACCTGCGGATGCCGTACCAGTCCGACCCGGTGAGCCGCGCCAAGATCAACGCCGGCCTGATGGACTACATGGACATCCACCTTTCACACGTAGCGCAGATGGTGTGGGAAGGCTTCTTCGGACACATGGACATCGCCGTGATCGAGGTGGCCGGGATAACCGAGGACGGCGAGCTGATCCCCTCCTCATCGGTCGGTAACAACAAGACGTGGATCGACCAGGCCGACAAGGTGATCCTTGAGGTGAACTCCGCGCAGCCCAGCGCGCTTGAGGGCATGCACGACGTCTACTACGGCACGGCGCTGCCCCCCAACCGCAAACCCCTTCTGATCACCGACCCCGCCGACCGGATCGGCGTTCCATACCTGCACTGCCCCGCGGAGAAGATCCTTGCGATCGTGGAAACCAACAGCCCCGACCGTAACTCTCCGTTCAAGGCGCCGGACGCCGACTCGAAGCAGATCGCGGGCCACATCATGGACTTCCTGGCCCATGAGGTGAAGATGGGCCGGCTGCCCGAGACGCTGCTGCCGCTGCAGTCTGGAGTCGGCAATATCGCCAACGCCGTGCTGATGGGCCTCGATGAGGGCCCGTTCCGGCCGCTGACCGCCTACACCGAGGTGATCCAGGACGGCATGCTGCAAATGCTCAAGAGCGGCACGCTGAGCATGGTCTCGGCAACGGCGTTCTCCCTCAGTGACGCAGCCATGGCCGATCTGTGCGAGAACATTGATGACTACAAGGACCGGATCATCCTCCGCCCGCAGGAGATCAGCAACCACCCCGAAGTCATCCGCAGGCTCGGCTGCCTGTCGATGAACGGCATGATCGAGGCGGATCTCTATGGCAATGTCAACTCGACCCACCTCATGGGATCGAGCATCGTGAACGGCATCGGTGGTTCGGGCGACTTCGCTCGTAACGCCTTCATCTCGTTCTTCGTCACCCCGTCGACTGCCAAGGGCGGCGCGATCTCCTGCGTCGTGCCGATGGTCAGCCATGTCGACCATACCGAGCACGACACGCACATCATCGTCACCGAGCAGGGGCTGGCCGACCTGCGTGGCTTGCCTCCGCGGCGCCGTGCCCAGGTGATGATCGACAAATGCGCGCACCCGGACTACCGGGCGGCTCTGCAGGACTACCTCGACCGGGCCACGGCCAGCTCCTCCGGCAAGCACACACCGCACCTGATCGACGAGTCATTGTCCTGGCACGCGCGCTACCTGCAGGAAGGCACGATGCAACCAGCGTGAGTCGTAGGCCGCGCCGACCCCCAAAGTTCGGCGCGGCCTACGTCAGGGCACGAAGGGTGAGCACGGTCGCCACCGCAGCGGTGGCGGCCTCGTGTCCCTTGTCCTCGCTGGAGCCCTCGAGCCCAGCGCGGTCTAGGGCCTGCTGGTCGTCGTCGCACGTCAGGACGCCGAAGCCCACCGGCACGCCGGTCCGGACGGCGACATCGGTCAAACCCATCGTGGCTGCCTGGCAGATGTAGTCGAAGTGCGGTGTCCCTCCCCGGATCACGACGCCGAGGGCGACCACTGCGTCGTATGAGAGCGCCAGCCGTGAGCAGGCAACCGGCAGCTCGAACGCTCCCGGCACACGGACCAGGTCGACGGATGAGACGCCCGCATCCGACAGACCACGTCGGGCACCCGCGATCAGCCCGTCCATCACTGTTGTATGCCAGGAAGCCGCGACGATGACGACGCGCAGCGCGCTGCCGTCGACGCGCAGAGTAGGCGCCCCTTGCTTCATGCCTCTACTCCGGCGTCCCTCACGCGGAGGCTCCCTTGTCACGTTGGTCGAGGATCAGGTCGTGGCCCATGCGATCTCGTTTGGTGCGCAGGTAGGCCTCGTTGTGTGCGCCCGGCACCATGCTCAGCCGTTCGACCGCCGCCACCTCGATGCCATAGTCGCGCATGGCGTTGACCTTCATCGGGTTGTTCGTCAGCAGGCGCACCGCAGCGACGTCAAGGTCAGCAAGAATTGCCGCGCCGGCGGCATACTCACGTGCGTCGATGGGCAGGCCCAGCTCGGTCTGGGCATCAACAGTGTCAAAACCGGTGTCCTGCAACGCATAGGCATGCAGCTTGTTGATCAGGCCAACCCCTCGACCCTCGTGCCCCCGCAGATAGACCACGACGCCCCCTTCAGCGCCCACCCTCTCCATGGATCGCTCCAGCTGAGGGCCACAGTCGCAGCGCTGCGAGCCGAACACGTCTCCGGTCAGGCACTCTGAGTGCAACCGCGCCAACGGTGCTCGCCCCTGCAGACCCTTGGGGCTCACGAGGGCAAGGTGGTCGTCGCCGGTCAGCAGGTCGCGATAGCCGACGGCGCGGAACAGCCCATGCTGGGTCGGCAGCCAGGTCTCTGCAAGGCGCTCCACACGGTCATGGCGTTGGCGCCAGGCGACCAGGGCCGCGATGGTGATCACGGGCAGGCCGCGTTGGGCACCAAGCTCCAGGACCGCGGGCATCCGCATCATCGACCCGTCGTCATGCACAAGCTCGCCGATTGCGCCCACCGGTGCAAGCCCGGCCAGGCGGCACAGGTCCACGGCTGCCTCGGTGTGCCCGCCGCGCACGAGGACCCCTCCGTCCCTGGCGCGCAGCGGGACTACGTGTCCCGGGCGGCGCAGGTCCGAAGCGGTCGAACCCTCTTGGGCGAGAAGGCGAATCGTGTGGGCACGGTCTGCGGCGCTGATGCCCGTGGTGACGCCGACCGCTGCGTCAACCGTCACGGTATATGCCGTTCGGAGGGGGTCGCGGTTGTCCGTCACCATCAGCGGCAGTCCAAGATGGTCGGCGAGAACCGCGGGCATTGGTGCACAGATGTATCCCGACGTGTGGCGGATGGTCCAGGCCATCCAGTCGGTGGTGAGCGTCGCCGCCGACAGGATGACGTCCCCCTCGTTCTCACGGTTCTCGTCATCGAGCACCAGCACCGGCAGGCCTGCTTTGAGCGCCTCGAAGGCCTCCTCGATCGTGGAAAATCCTGGACTCATGCCGGCACCTCACTTCGTTGACGATCTGGCGCCTCGGTTCGTGAGGCCTTGAGCCAGACGGTGAAGCCGTAGATGACCAGTCCGCCGTAGATGGCAAAGAGGACAGCGGACGGGTAGAAGCGCGAGTGGATCAGTAGCGGAACGCCAACCAGGTCGACCGCGATCCACGCCAGCCAGAAGTCGTTCCAGCCCCGGGCCATCGAATAGGTCGCGACCATCGAGCCGATGAAGATCCAGGCGTCGCACCAGAAGTACCAACGGGGCGCAGGGAAGCCTGCGCCGATCCCGGCGAAGACCCACTGCATGAGGATGACCCCAACGACCCAGATCGCAAGGTACTGCAGCCGTTCGGTGGCGGTCGCCCAACGCGGGGTAATCGCGGGTGCATCGGGCGAGCGCTGCTTGCGGATCTGACTCCACCGCCACCAGCCGTAAACGCTCGTGATGACGAAGAACACCTGCCGACCTGCCTGGCCATAGAGCGTCTGGTGCTGAGGATTCACGAACGCCACTCCGAAGAAGACCGTGAACAAGAGGACGTTGCCGATGATGCCGACCGGCCATGCCCAGATGCGCCGCCTGAGCCCACCGATCGCCGAACCGAACCCGAACGCGTTTCCCACGATCTCGCGCCACAGGATCTGTTGACCGGCGATGCTCAGCTGGGCGTCGAAGAGACGCTCGAGAAGACTCATGCGGTGGGCTCCGCCCCGATGGATGAGTGGGTTAACAGTCGTTCGACGTACTTGGCGATCACATCGACCTCAAGGTTGACAGCGTCGCCAACTACCTTGTGTCCCAACGTGGTCAGCCCCAGAGTGGTAGGTATGAGAGACACCGAGAAGGTGTCGTCAGTGATGTCCGAAACGGTCAGCGAGACACCGTCGACAGTGATCGAGCCCTTCTCGACGACGTAGCGTGCCACCTCCGGAGGCAGGGTGAACTGCACGACCTCCCAGTTGTCGCCGGGCAGTCGGGCCAAGATCTGGGCCGTCCCATCGACATGTCCCTGGACGATGTGCCCGCCGAACCTGGCGCTGGCGGTCATCGCGCGTTCGAGGTTGACCCGGGTGCCGGCTTGCAGACTGCCCAGGCTGCTGCAGTTCAGGGTCTCGGCCATCACGTCGACGGAGAAGGTCTCGTCGTCATGCGCCACGACGGTCAGACACACGCCGTTGACGGCTATCGAGGCGCCCGGCGTCGCATCCCCGGTGACGAGTGGGCCGCGCACCCTGACGACCGCGGAGTCGGTGCCGCGTTCGATGGCGACGATCTCGCCGAGCTCTTCGACAATTCCGGTGAACATCAGTGTCCTTCTGGGTTGGGTGTTGCGATGGTGGCGCGGATCCTGATGTCCGGGCCGATCGTGGTGACCTCGTGTGGCGTCAGTCGGAGCGCCTGGTCAATGGTCTTGATGCCAAGATCACCCAGCGCCGACCCGCCGGAGCCGAGCAGGGCCGGAGCGAGATAGGCGATGACCTCGTCCACCAGGCCGCCGACGACGAACGCCGCGGCCACCGTGGGTCCGCCCTCGAGCCAGACGTGATGAATCGCTCGCTCCTGTAACGCTTTCAGGGCCTCAACCGGGTCGTGGGTTGGCAGCTGGAGGGTCGGTGCCGTGAGATCCATGACTCGGGCAGACCCAGGGATCGGCCGAAGCCCCATGACCACTCTGAGCGGCTGACGACCGGACACCGATCCGTCCGGCCCGCGGACGGTCAGAGCCGGGTCATCGGCGACCACTGTCCCGGTGCCGACCAAGATGGCGTCGCACTGGGACCGGAGGTGGTGGACATCGGCGCGCGCCTCGGGGCCGGTGATCCATCGACTGCTGCCGTCAGCCGCCGCCGAGCGGCCATCGAGGGTTGCCGCGAACTTCCAGGTCACCTTGGGTCGGCCGTGCATGATGGAAAAGGTCCAGGCGCTGTTGAGGGCCGTGGACTCCCGCACCAGCACGCCTGCAGTCGTCCGAATGCCCGCGGCCTCCAGCAGCGCCATGCCACCACGTGCCGAGGGGTTCGGGTCGGCCTGGGCAAAGACGACACGGGCCACACCGGCCTCGATCAGAGCCCGGGTGCAGGGGCCGGTGAGCCCGATGTGGGCACATGGTTCGAGGGTGACCACGGCGGTGCCTGCCCGGGCCGCCGAGCCGGCCTGGCGCAACGCCACAACCTCCGCGTGCGGGGTTCCGGCGCCCTCATGGAATCCTTCACCGACGACCAGACCGAACGCATCGAGGATGACAGCGCCCACCCGCGGGTTGGGGTCAGCGACGGGCCCGCAAGCAGCAAGCTCGAGCGCCCGACGCATGAACTCGACATCACGCTCACGCTGTGGTGTGTCGACCTCGCGGTCCGCCATATCCTGCCCCTCGTGCTCGACTCCTGTTCTGGCGAGCTCCGGGGCGCGAACGGTTTCCCGTGCCATCACGCGATCCGCGGACCCGAGGGTTCCAGGAAGCGCCAATGACATAGGTCACCACGACTGACCCACCGCCGACCGGAGTCGGAAAAGCGGGCGTCGCTGTTGCTACCTCTCATCCGGACTTTCACCGTCGGCCCAGGAATTTCACCTGGTTCACCGGCCGCTGGGTGCGGTCGGGTCGCGGACTTTAACCGCCGGTTCGGAATTACACCGATCACGGAGCACGTGGTGCAATTATGCCACCGAGGCCTCATCCCACGGCAGGCGGTCTCGGGTGAGCGCGATCACCGACGAACCGGGCGCCTCAGGGGTGCGGAGGCCCCACCCCTAGCTTGAATGCCGCGTTGCCAGCTCGCGCAACCGATCCACCGCTGCCGCGGCAACCTCGGCTCCATAGACGGCCGACCCCGCGACGAACACATCGGCTCCTGCGTCGGCGCACGCCTCGATGTTCGACGCCGTGACTCCCCCGTCGACCTGAACCCAGACCTCGCCGCCGAACCGCGACACGGCCTCGCGGACCTCACGGACCTTGGACAGCTGGTCATCCATGAACAACTGTCCGCCAAACCCCGGCTCGACCGTCATGACCAGGACCATGTCCAGCTCTGGCAACAGATCGGCATACGGAGCGAACGAAGTGCCCGGTTTGAGTGCCATGCCGGCCCGGGCGCCGAGGGCACGAAGGTTGCGCGCCATCGACCTGGGGTCGCCAGCCGCCTCAATATGGAAGGTCACGCTCGAAGCCCCCGCCTCGGCGTACATCGGCGCCCACCGGTCGGGGTCGTCGATCATCAGGTGAGCGTCCAGCGGGATGGGGCTGACCCGGGCCAGCGCCTCAACGACCGGCAGGCCGAGTGTCAGGTTGGGCACGAAGTGGGCGTCCATCACATCCACATGTGCCCAATCGGCATTGGCGATCGCCCTGAGCTCGCTCTCGAGGTTTGCGAAGTCGGAGGCCAGGATGCTGGGCGAGATCTGCACGACCAAACCTTAGTGTCAGGATCGTGAGTTCGTCGGGGCAACAGATCGTTTGAACCCGTGAACCTATGGACGGTGCGGGTGCCCAAGGTGGCAAACCTAGGGACTCTGTGGGTCGTTAACCACCTGGGTGTGTCAAAGGCACAGGTCTCACCGCGTATCACCCGTGATCCCGTCTCCTCATGACCGACGTCTCTATTCGCGACCTGCGAAATCATGGTGGGGACATCCTGGACCGCGTCGCACGCGGTGAGCAGGTGACGATCACGCGTTCCGGCAAAGCTGTTGTGCAGCAGAGGCCGGTGGGGGCACCGCCGCTGTCCGCGTCGGTGCTGCTCGCACCGTGGCGACACCTTCCCGCGGTCGACCCCGACCGGCTTCGCAGCGACGTCGACGCCCCACTGGACTCTCGCCTGTGAGTCAGGTCGAGCGCGGTGTTCTCGATACGAGCACGGTGATCCTGCTTCGAAACATCACCGAGCTGTCGGTAGGACCACTCGTGGCGACCAACGAGAAGGAACGCACGGCTCGACAAGCGCACCTTCAGCAGGCCGAGGCCGACTTCAACCCTTTGCCCTTCGACGCTGAGGCGGCTCGAGCCTTTGGTCAGGTTGCTGCCTCGCTACGCCGAAGTGGCCGCAAGGTCGCCGCCCGAAGTTTCGACGCAATGATCGCTGCCACCGCAATGTCGAATGACCTCGCCGTTCACACCTGCAACCCAGCCGACTTCGAGGGCATCGACGGCCTCAGCGTCATTGCTGTACCCCATCCCGGCCGGTCGACCACGATCTAGCCAACCAGCCCGTCTGGACCGCGGCGCCTTGGACCAGGCTCCCTTCGAGCACCGCCGATCGCGCGATGTGGTCGCCTTTGACGCCGAAACGCGCCATCGGCGGTGTTCGGTCAGGGTTGCGAGACGATGGTCACCTATGAACTGTCCACCAGGTCCCGGCTCGCCCGGTAGGGGTCGTCGATCATCAGGCGACAGTCCGGCCGGATGGGCTGACCTCCTCCATCTCGGTGTCGGTGCATACGGCGAGGCGGGAGCGATCACGTGTTCGTTAGCCTTCGGTCGTCAACATAGGCGGCGAGGACCCGGTCGACGACCTGCTGAGCGAAGTCCTGGTCCACGCTTCCGACTGAGACGTACCGCCGGTAGAAAACCGGGCCAGTGACCATGTCCAGGACCTCGGCCGGGTCTGTCCCGGCGGGTAGTTCGCCGCGCTGGATCCCCCGGGCGATGGCGGCGTGCACGACCTGGTGGCGTTGGGTGGCTTCGCGGTGGTGGAGGGCGGCGAAGGCGGGGTCGCGTTCGGCAGCGTCGATGAGCGCGGGCATGAGGCCAGCGGCCGGGCTGGTGGCCAAGGCATCGGTCAAGCCGCCGAGAAGTGCCAGCAGGTCACCGCGCAGGGTGCCGGTATCCGGGTCGGTCGGTGGGCTCAGGATGGCGCCGATAGCGTCCAGGACGAGGGCCGGTTGGCCATTCCACTGGCGGTAGATGGTGGTCCTGGCTACACCGCAACGATCAGCGACTGCCTCGATAGTGGTCGCCGCGATGCCCCGCTCGACGAGGAGGTCCAGGGTCGCGGCGATGACCGCTGTGCGGGACCGGGTCACTCGCGGGTCCACCCGTGGCCTCGCCAGCGCGTCCTGCTCGGCGGTCGATTCGTGGGTCAATGCCGCCCCTCACGGTCCTGCCGAAGCGGGGTTGACCAGGTGGAGCGGTGGTCGTGCACGTACTGCGCCAGAGTGAGTGGCGGACGCCGCAGGAGGCGGGCGAGGCTCGGGTCGACGGTCTCTGCCTGGCCACGGCGCAGTCCGGCATGTAGGACAGTCTGCACCAGCACCTGCGTCTTTGGCAGTCCTTGCCCTGCGAGATGGCGCATATACGGAAGAACCTTTGCCGGCTGGTATCGGATGGGACGGCCGAGCTCACTGGTCAGCACCGCGGCGACCTCCTCGAAGTTCAGAGCCTGCGATCCCGTCAAGGTGTACCCGGCGCCGCGATGCGCCGCAGGGTTGGCGAACACCGTCGCCGCCACCCCACCGAGGTCTCGCACGTCGATGAACGCCGCCCGGCCCCAGCCGGCGGGCAGGTAGATGCGGTCGTCGCGCAGGATGTCGGTGCGGTAGGCGTCGGCGAGGTTCTGGGCAAAGAATCCGGGCCGCAGGATGGTCCAGGACAGGCTCGACGCCTCCAGGTGGGTCTCCACCCTGTGGTGGGGCACCACCTTGTTGGTGTCCGCACCGGTCACCGAGGAGAACACCACGTGATCGACAAGGCTCTGCTCGGCGACGTCGACCAACGCGTTCAGGGTGGGTCCGACCGTGGCGATCTTGGGGGGGCGTAGCAGGAACAACCCACCGGCCCCGTGCAACGCGGGGCCGAAGGTGGCCGGTAGATGGAAGTCGAGGCGTGCAACTTCTAGCCCTGGGAAGGTGCGCTCCAGGGCCGCCGGGTCTGTACCCGCGGCACGCACGGATATCCCTGCAGCGATCAGCGACCGGACAACGGCGCCACCGACGTTGCCACTGGCACCGGTGACCAGGATGGGGCGGCTCACCGGGCTGTTCCAGCGACCTGGAGGTAGACCAGCGACAGCCGATCACGGCGAGCCGCCTCGACCAGCTCGTCATGGGTAGGGGCACGGTCGACGTTGATCCGGATACCCATCCGCCGCCCGGCGTTGGCATGCCCCATCTCCTGGATGAGCGCTCCGTACACCTCTGCGACGGCGTTCACGTCTTCGACCAGCTCGGCGAGCGCCGGCAACCGCAGACCATGCAGCGTGACCTCCACTTCGGGGCGCTCACGCAGGTTCACCCGCCACACAGAGTTGGTCAGCACCACCAGCCGGCCGTCAGGCGCTTCGCGGTATGCCACCGGCACGTCGATCCGGCGACCAGTCCTACGGCCGCTCAGGTGCAGCAGCAGCAGGTGTTTACCGACCCGTGCGGCCCGCCGTGGGGAGGACAACACCCACCGCAGCACGGAGTTGACCACGTCGTAGGGAGCCTTGGGGGGTCGCACCCGCTGCACGGCGGGCCTGTCACTGGGGAGCATGATCCCAGCATACGCTACGGACGTGTAGCGTATGTTGAACGCTCTTGCATAGAGTGCGCTCCTGCAGGTCGCGCTGCCACGAGCAGGCGGCCAGTTGGTAGCGCCACGTGTTCGCCATAGATGCGGCGATCGCGGCGAACCTCGTGTCGCGCCAGAACCCGACTGTGTATCGAGGCTCAGGCCCAGTCCGCAGAAAGGCACGCGCAGAAGGGATGCCCCGCCGGATCGATGAAGACGCGGTACTGGTCGAGGTGCGGTTGATGGACGGCAAACTGGGCCCCCGCCGCCGTCAACTCAACCTGCGCGCCGTCGAGGGTCTCCACCCGCAGGTCCAGGTGGACCTGCTTGGGAATCGTGTCCTCTGGCCAGGTTGGCGCCCGGTAGTCGGCGACGCGGCTAGACGTCAGCACGACGTTCGATAGCCGCAGCACCGCGAAGTCCGGACTCAGCACCGTGACATCGCCACCCAATACCCGCTGGTAGAAAAGCATTAGCGCCTCAGGGTCAGCGGAGTCAAGGCTCACCTCGGCGAAAGTCGCGATCACACCGCGACGCTACGCCCAGGCCCCGCAGGGAACCTCTACGTGGTCACCAAGACCTTGAGTCAATCGCCGTTATGACCGGGCCGCAGACGCTTGCGCAGCAATGCGAAGAACATCGCATCGGTGCCGTGCACGTGCGGCCAGAGCTGGACGAAGGGCCCATCCCCGAGGTGTTCGAGAGGGCGGCCGTCGGCGTCTAGGAAAAGGTCGCGAGCATCGACGATCTCAACATCGTGCCGCCTTTTGGTGACGTCCGAGACCACGAACCTGGTCTCCGCCAGGTGCGGGCTACAGGTGGCGTAGCCGATGATCCCGCCGGGCCTGGTGGCCTCGATCGCCGACTTGAGCAGCTCGCGCTGCAGAACGCCAAGCTCGGCAAGGTCCGCAGTCGTTCGGCGCCACCGGGCCTCCGGCCTTCGGCGCAGCGCGCCCAGACCCGTGCACGGGGCGTCCACCAGCACGCGGTCGTATGTCTCGGGCTCGTCCTCGCCGATCTCGCGACCGTCACTCGTGCCGATCATGATCTCGAGACCAGAGTCGATGGCCGCGTCAAGGGTCTGGCGAACCAGGTCTGTGCGGTGCTCACTGATCTCGTTGGCGAACAGCGTCGCGCCTCGCTGGGCGCCCAGCGTCGCCAGGAGTGCGGCCTTTCCGCCGGGTCCGGCGCACAGGTCCAGCCACTTCTCGCGCTCTGCACCGGTGCTCACCGCGGCGGCCGACACGGCCAGGGCTACCAGCTGCGACCCCGCGTCCTGGACCGCAGCACGCCCGGAACGGATCGCCGGGATCGAGCCAGGGTCGCCCGAGTCGAGGACTGCACCCACCCGCGACAGGTGGGAAGGCTGCGCACCGGCGCGAGTCAGCTCATCGACCTCGCACAGGCCGGGACGGGCCACCAGCGACACCTTGGCCGCCGCGTTGTCGCTGATGAGCAGGGCTTCGAGGTCGGCATCCAGCGTCTCAGTCGTCGAGGCGCTGTGTCCGATCAACGCCGCCCGCAGTGCCCGGACTATCCACGCGGGGTGGCTGTACCGGGTCGCAAGGGCTGCTATCGGATCGTCAGTGGGGACGACCTGGGCGATCCAGGTGTCGAGACCCTTCTCACTGATCCGGCGCATCACCGCGTTGACGAACCCACCGGCGCTGGCTCCGTTGACAAGTCGGGCCAACCCGACGGTCTGGTCGACTGCGGCGTGGGCTGCGACCCGCATCCCCAGAAGCTGGTGCGCTCCGAGGCGCAAGGTGTCGAGGACGTTGTCATCAATGTCCTCGACCTGGCGGCCGGCGGCGACCGCAATGATCGGGTCGTAGAGACCACGAAGTCGCGTTGCCCCGTAGGTGAGCTCAGTGGCGAAGGCGGCATCTCGGCCACGAATATCCTTGTCCCGCAGCTCTTTTGGCAGCTCAAGGTTGGCATAGGCACCCTCGGCAACGGCCCGCATGACCGTGTACGCGGCAAGTCGGGCGGGGTCGGTCGAGCGTGACCTCTCCGCGGGCCGCGTCACCGATCGTTCCCGGTTTCCGTGCTTCCGGTCGGGTCGTTGCCGCCCTGCCGCATCGCGCCTCGGCTCACCCGACCGATCCGGACGATCCGCCTCGGAGCTGCCGTCACCCATCGCCGAGCACCTCTCCTGAACCAACGCGGACACCACGGGCCCAGTCTTCGGCGGCCATGGGCTTCTTGCCGTGAGGCTGAACCATGCCGAGCCGGACTGTGCCAGAAGCGGTTCCGACCCGGACTGCCCGCTTCGTCGCAACGATCTCGCCAGGTGCCTGAAGCAATGAGTCCCCGGTGCCCTGGCGATCAGAATCATTTGGATCGAACGGCTCCGGCGTGACGGGACCGAGTTTGAGCCGCTCACCCCGGAAGGTTGTCCAGGCCCCGGGCGCCGGGGTACAGCCACGAATGTGACGGTCAATCACCAATGCCGGTGCACCCCAATAGATTCGGGCATCCAGGACAGTAAGCTTGGGCGCGAGTGAGACTCCGTCACTCGGCTGTGAAACCGCGTGCAGGTCGCCTGCCTCGAGGGCGTCAAGGGTGGCCAGGAGCAGGCCGGCGCCTGCTCTGGCCAGCCGGATCAGCAGGACACCGGCGGTGTCATCGGGCTTGATGACCTCGGTCATCAAGCCGAAGGTCGGTCCGGTGTCGAGCCCCTGCTCGATCAGGAACGTCGTGGCGCCGGTCACCTCGTCGCCGGCCATGATCGCGTGCTGGACCGGCGCTGCGCCGCGCCAGGCGGGCAACAGTGAGAAGTGCAGGTTGATCCATCCGCGCGCGGGAATCGTCAATGCGGTCAATGGGATCAGGGCGCCATAGCCCACGACCGGGCAGACGTCAGGAGCCAGTTCGCGCAGCCGATCCTCGAAGGTCGGATCGCCGGGACGGCCGGGCGTCAGAACCTCGATCCCCAGCTCGAGCGCCCGCTCCTTGACTCGCGAAACCGCCAGGGACCGGCCACGTCCTGAGGGGGCGTCGGGGCGGGTGAGGACGGCGACCACATCGTGCGATGAGCTGGACAGAGCTTCCAGACTCGGGATCGCGACGTCCGGGGTGCCGGCAAAGACGAGCCGCACTAGGTCAGCGGCCCAGGCCGAAGGTTGCGTGGGGGCTGATCTTCACTGTTGGAGCGCCCTCACCGGCCCACTCGGCCGCGCGGATCGCCTTCATGGCCAGCTTGCGCTGCGCCTTGTCCATGCGGTCGATGAACAGGATCCCATCGAGGTGGTCG
>JBBQUB010000032.1:0-18717 GCA_038212865.1 Actinomycetales bacterium | reverse complement strand
GTAGATGACCAGGGCGTACTTGGAGTCCGCCACGTTGAGCAGGTCGTCGATCGGCGGGTTGGTGATGCCCTCGGGGGCAGCCTGCGTGCCAGACACTGTCAATCTCATTTCTGTTAATGGGTAGAGCGTCGAAGAAATCTTGAATGCAGCAACGTGCGGCGCGTCGAAAAGATCACGCGCTCATTAATGATACGAGTTCCTGGCTGGCCCGTTGAACATCGTCGTTCACGATGGTGACATCGAACTCCCGCTGAGCCGCCAGCTCCTGGCGGGCCGTGGCCAGCCGGACCCGCCGTTCCTCATGGGACTCTGTGCCGCGTCCGACCAGCCGCCGGACCAGCTCGTCCCAGCTCGGCGGGGCCAGGAAGACAAACAAGGCCTCCGGCTTCTGCGCCCTCACCTGGCGCGCGCCCTGCAGATCGATCTCGAGCAGGGCCTTTCTTCCCGCTGCTAGGGCCTCCTCGACCGGCCCACGCGGCGTGCCGTACTTGGCCCGCCCGTGCACGACCGCCCACTCCAGGAACTCCCCCTGGGCGTGCATCCGCTCAAACTCCTGGTCATCGACAAAGTGGTAGTGCACGCCGTCGATCTCGCGGGGACGTGGTTTGCGGGTGGTCATCGAGACCGACACCCATACGTCGGGGAAGGTCGTGCGGACATAGGAGGCAACAGTTCCCTTGCCGACGGCGGTGGGACCGGCCAAGACGACCAGCCGGCTGGTGGGCGGCGACATAGGTGCGGGCGGTCAGGCCGGTTCGAAGCGCTCGATCAACGCGGCTATCTGGTTGGTACCCAAGCCCCTGACCCGGCGCGTCTCGGAGATGCCGACCTCGTCCATGATCTGGCGGGCCCGGACCCGGCCGACACCGGGCATCGACTCCAGCAGGGCTGAGACCTTCATCTTGCCGACAATGTCGTTGTGCTTGCCATCGGCGATGACCTCGGACAACACGCCCTGTGCGTATTTGAGCCGATTCTTGACTGCCGCCCGCTCACGACGAGCGACTGCCGCCTTAGCAAGGGCCTCGGTGCGCTGCTCGGGTGTCAGCTGGGGAAGCGCCACAGTCAGTCTCCTCGTCGGACGAATCCAAAGAGCCCATCACGTGGTCGACCAGTGAGGCCTTGGATAGGCGTGTGCCCGAAACCTAGCGAGTCCGGGCGTGGGCTGGCAACGAGGGGTGTCAAGGGGTGCTCAGAATCACCCGCAGCTGCTCGGCCGTATGGCGCGCCGCCGCCCTCAGTGCCGCGCCTTCCGGCCCGGCCCCGAGGATCTCCCGACTACTGCTGGCCAGCACGTTGCCCAGGGCCGTACCGAACACGGTGAGCAGATCCTCCGCAGTGGCGCCCTGGGCACCCACGCCGGGCGCGAGCAGGGGCGCGTTGGCCCCGGTCAGGTCCAGCCCCAGCTTCTGTACCGCATCGCCGACTGTGGCGCCCACGACCATGCCGATGCTGCCGAGCACGCCTGCGTCGGCGTCGGCAGCGTTCTGCGAGGCCACGCCGTCAACGACGCTGCCGGCCACGGTGCGGCCATCGCGTATCGCGTGCTGCACCTGGGCGCCCTCTGGGTTCGAGGTGAGGGCGAGGACGAATAGTCCTCGCCCGCTCTGGTGGGCCAGATCCACCGCCGGACGAAGGGACTCGAATCCGAGAAAGGGGCTGACGGTGATGGCGTCGGCACGTAACGGGCTGTCCGGCGAGAGGTAGGCGCGGGCGTATGCGGTCATGGTCGAGCCGATATCGCCCCGTTTGACGTCCAGCAGCGAAAGCGTCCCGGCCTCGCGCAGCCCCGCGAGCGCGCGCTCGAGAACCGCGATGCCGGCAGATCCGAAGCGCTCGAAGAACGCCGACTGTGGTTTGACCACCGCCACCGTCCCGGCGAGCGCCTCGACGCAGGTCATCGCGAACATCTCGAGACCCTGGATGGTCTCGTCCAGTCCCCAGTGCGCCAGGAGACCCGGGTGTGGGTCGATGCCGGCGCAGAGCGGCCCGAGCTCGTCCATGGCGACGCGCAGCCTGGCGCCGTAGGACCCGGATGACTCAGTCATCGACGTTGGCCCAATCTGGTGTGTGCAATTCCGACGGCATCGTCGAATCTGGCAAATCCCTTGTCCTGCAAGGCCGCAGCAAGCTCACGGAGCACCCGGATCGGGGCGGTGGGGTCGTTGAACGTCGCCGTTCCGACCTGGATCGCGCTGGCGCCTGCAGCGACGAGCTGCAACGCGTCGTCGCCGGTGCGCACTCCCCCGACGCCGATGATCGGAGCCATGGGGAGGTGACCGCCGAGCATGGCTGCCCGCACCTGCCAGATGGCTCGGACGGCCACAGGCCGGATGGCTGGGCCGGACAGCCCGCCGGTGACGCCGGCCACCTGAGGACGCAGCAGATCCGTGTCGATGACCATGCCAAGCAGGGTGTTGATCATGGTCAACCCGTCGGCGCCGGCCTTCACACACGCCCCGGCGATCTCGACGATGTCGGTCACGTCGGGGCTGAGCTTGGCGAAGACGGGGATGTCACGCGGGAGCTTCTCGCGCACCACGGCGATGACTGTGGCCGAAGCCAGTGGGTCGCAGGCGAAGACGAGTCCGCGGTTCGCGACGTTGGGGCAGGAGATGTTGACCTCGACGCCAACGACAGTGTCGAACGCCGGTGACTGGCGCAGAACCGTTGCCACATCGGCATACTCGGCTGCCGTGTTCCCGGCGATGGACACGAGCACTCGCGCGCCAACCGACTTGAGCCACACGAGGTCCTCACGGGCAAAGGCGTCAATCCCCGGTCCCTGCAGGCCAATCGAGTTGAGCATCCCGCTCGGCGTCTCGGCCATGCGGGGCGTTCCGCGGCCCGAGCGAGGGTCGGCCAGGACCGTCTTGGTGACGAAGGCACCAAGATCGGCAATGTCGAAGAAGCGGTGGAGCTCCTTGCCATTCGCCGCGCAACCCGATGCGGTCATCAGCGGGTTCGGCAGCCGCATGCCGGCCAGATCGGCGCTCATGTCGATCGTGGTAGTGGGGTCGCGAGTGGTCACGCTCCTGGCCGCCTCAGTCATCAGTGACCTCTCATCGCGACCGCGCCGTGGGCATCCTCCGGGACCTGGCACCATCCGTTGTCGAACGCGTCCCAGCGGACCCGGTCGCCACTGAAGATGGGGCCCTCGACGCAGGAGCGAACCATGCGGGTCCGTCCGTCGTCGCCGACCACCGGCATGACGCAGGTCATGCAGACCCCCACGCCGCACGCCATCGACTCCTCGACCGCGACGTGGGCGAGTGCCCCCTCGGCGATGGCCACATCGGTAACGGCCTTGAGCATCGCCATCGGCCCGCAGCCATAGACAACGGCCGCATGGCTGCGTCGGACCACGTCGGGCAGAACGTCGGAGACCCACCCCTTGAGGCCCATCGAGCCGTCATCGGTGGTCACGGTGACCCCGTCCGCGGCGCTGCTGGCCTCGACAACACCAAAGAGCCGGTCCTTGGTGGCAGCGCCGAGGACCATCTCGACCCGGCAGCCACGCTCCCTCAGCGCGGTCGCCAGCCAGAACAGCGGCGCGCTGCCATAGCCGCCCCCGACCAGGACAGTGGCCACCGGCTCGTTCGGCAGCGGGAAGGGTCGCCCCAACGGACCGATGATGCTGACCTCGTCCTGCGGGCACAGTCCGGTCAGCCACCTGGTGCCCGGCCCGCGCGCCGCCACGACAATGTCAACGGTTCCGCCAGGGCCAGCTCTGGGGCTCTCCTGGTGGGTCGAGCTGGCACGATGAATAGAGAAACATCGGCGCTGCAGGTTGGCCGAGGTGTCGCCGCCGACCGCCAACGCCACGAACTGCCCCGGCCTGGCCAGCTCAGCCACGGCGGGCGCGACAAACGTCAGGTGGTGGTAGGCGCCGACCCTTCGGGTGGCGATGAGCTCGCCGGTGACCTGGGGCGTGCGCTCCTGGGCTTTCCGCTCAGGGCTGGCTCGGCTCACCCTTCGCCTTCCGTCCTGGTATAGAAGTCCAGATCGCGGGCATGGTCCTGCAGCGACTTCACCCGCACGGTCTCGGTGAGCTGTGACTCGATGCCCTGCACGGCCGCGCCGAGCTGCTGCACCGTGGTGATGATCGGCCGATCCATGCTGGTCGTGGCCGCCCGGATCGCGTAACCGTCCGCTCTGGCCGCGATTCCTGACGGGGTGTTGATGACCATCCCCACGTCTCCTGCAACGATCCGCTCGACGATCGTCGGTTCGCCGTTCGGACCCGGCCCCTCGCTACGCTTGCGCACCACCGAGGCATAGATGCCGTTGCGACGCAACACATCTGCGGTGCCCTTGGTGGCGATGAGGTCGAAGCCGAGGTCAGCCAGACGCTTCATCGGGAAGATCATGGCGCGCTTGTCCCGGTTCGCCACCGAGACGAAGATCGTCCCGGTGCGGGGCAGACCCGGACCGAACCCGAGCTGGCTCTTGGCGAAGGCCGCGCCAAAGTCCGAGTCGATGCCCATGACCTCGCCGGTCGAGCGCATCTCCGGCCCGAGCAGGCTGTCGACTACGTGGCCCTCGTGGGTGCGGAACCGTTTGAAGGGCAGCACCGCCTCCTTGACCGAGACATGGGCGTGAGCCGGCATGGCTCCACCATCGCCATGTGGCGGCAGCATCCCTTCCAAGCGCAGCTGAGCGATGGTGGCGCCGAGCATCACTCGCGCGGCTGCCTTGGCAATTGGCACCCCCGTCGCCTTGGCGACGAACGGAATCGTGCGGCTGGCCCGCGGGTTGGCCTCCAGGACGTAGAGCACGTCCTGGGCCAGGGCGAACTGCACGTTCATCAGGCCCTTGACGCCAATACCTTGGGCAAGCTTGAGCGTGGACTCGCGGACTCGTTTGAGCTCCTCGGAACCGAGCGTCACCGGCGGCAGCACACAGGCAGAGTCGCCGGAGTGAATGCCGGCCTCCTCAATGTGCTCCATGATGGCGCCCAGATACATCTCATGGCCGTCGTAGATCGCGTCGACGTCGATCTCGATGGCCTCGTCCAGGAACCGGTCGACCAGCACCGGGTGCTCGGGCGCGGCCTCGGTGGCGCGGGTGACGTAGCCGATCAGCGTCTCGTCGTCATAGACGATCTCCATGCCGCGTCCGCCGAGAACATAGGAGGGGCGGACCAGGACCGGATAGCCGATCTCGCGGGCGACCTCCACGGCCTCTTCTCCGTTGTATGCCGTGCCGTGCCGTGGCGCCGTCAGCTTGGCCTCAGCCAGCACCCTGGAGAAGGCACCGCGGTCCTCGGCGAGGTGGATCGACTCCGGGCTGGTGCCCACGATCGGCACCCCCTCGGCCTTGAGCGCCCTGGCCAGCCCGAGCGGGGTCTGACCGCCGAGCTGGACGATGACCCCGGCGACCGGTCCTGCCGCCCGCTCGGCGTGGACCACCTCGAGGACGTCCTCGAGGGTCAACGGCTCGAAGTAGAGCCGACTGGAGGTGTCGTAGTCGGTGGACACCGTCTCGGGGTTGCAGTTGACCATGACCGTGTCAAAACCGTTGTCCTTCAAGGCAAAGCTCGCGTGGACGCACGAGTAGTCGAATTCGATGCCCTGTCCGATGCGGTTCGGCCCGGAACCCAGGATGATGACCGCCGGACGCTTCCGTGGCGCGACCTCGCTCTCCTCGTCGTAGGTCGAGTAGTGATAGGGCGTCGCCGCTGCGAACTCGGCCGCGCAGGTGTCGACGGTCTTGTAGACCGGGCGCAGGCCGAGTGCGTGACGGACCCCTCGGACGACCGCCTCCGGCATGCCGGAGAGCTCGGAGATCTGCGCGTCGGAGAACCCATGGCGCTTGGCCAGCAAGAGCACCTCCGAGGTGAGCTGCGCGCTGGCAGCCACGTGTTCGGCGACCTGGTTGATCAGGACGATCTGGTCCAGGAACCACGGGTCGATGCCGGTGGCTTCGTGGACTGCCTCGACAGACATGCCACCGCGAAGAGCCTGCTGCACCAACACGATTCGGCCGTCGGTCGGTGTCCTGGCCTGCTCGAGCAGAGCCCGCGCCTGCTCCCTGGAGGGAGCCTCGTCCCTGCGCCAGTGGAAGCTCGAGCCAGCCCGTTCCAGCGAACGCAGTGCCTTCTGGAGGGCCTCGGTGAAGTTGCGGCCGAAAGCCATCGCCTCGCCGACGCTCTTCATCGTCGTGGTCAGCGTCGGGTCCGCGGCGGGGAACTTCTCGAAGGCAAAACGCGGCACCTTGACCACGACGTAGTCGAGGGCGGGCTCGAAGCTCGCCGGTGTGACCCGGGTGATGTCGTTGGGGATCTCGTCCAGGGTGTAGCCGATCGCCAGCTTGGCGGCGATCTTGGCGATGGGGAACCCGGTGGCCTTCGAGGCGAGGGCAGAGGACCGGGAAACGCGCGGGTTCATCTCGATGACGATGATGCGGCCGTCGCGCGGGTTGACCGCGAACTGGATGTTGCAGCCGCCGGTGTCCACCCCCACCTCGCGGATGATCGCGATCCCGAGGTCACGCAACCGCTGGTACTCACGGTCGGTCAGGGTCAGCGCGGGCGCCACCGTGATGGAGTCGCCGGTGTGCACGCCCATCGGGTCGAGGTTTTCGATCGAACAGACGACCACCACATTGTCGGCGTGGTCACGCATGACCTCGAGCTCGTACTCCTTCCAGCCTGCGATGGACTCCTCCAGGAGCACCTCGGTGGTCGGCGAGTCATGGAGACCCGCACCGGCCATCCGGCGCAGGTCCGCCTCGTCGTGGGCGAATCCCGACCCCAGACCTCCCATGGTGAAGGACGGCCGCACGACAAGTGGATAGCCGAGTGCCTCTGCTGCGGCTAGACATTCATCCATCGTGCGCGCGATATGACTCCGCGCGGTCTCGCCACCACAGCGCTGGACGACACCCTTGAACAGCTGGCGGTCCTCGCCGAGCTGGATGGCCTCCACACTGGCCCCGATCAGCGGGCAGGTGTACTTCTCCAGGATGCCTCGCTCGTGCAGCGCGATGGCGGCGTTGAGAGCGGTCTGACCACCCAGGGTCGCAAGGACCGCGTCTGGGCGTTCCTTGGCGATGATCGCCTCGATGACCTCGGGGGTGATCGGCTCGACATAGGTGGCGTCGGCGAACTCGGGATCGGTCATGATCGTGGCCGGGTTGGAGTTGACCAGGATGACCCTGATGCCCTCCTCGCGCAGCACCCGGCAGGCCTGCGTCCCTGAGTAGTCGAACTCGCAGGCCTGGCCGATGACGATCGGGCCGGACCCGATGACCAGGACGCTGTGGATGTCTGAGCGGCGGGGCATCAGGCGCCGCCCTTCGCGGTCATGAGCTCGACGAAGCGGTCGAAGAGGTATTCCGAGTCGTGCGGACCCGCTGCCGCCTCAGGGTGGTACTGCACCGAGAAAGCAGGGATGTCAAGGCATTCCAGCCCTTCGACGACGTTGTCGTTGAGGCCGATGTGGGAGACCCGAACCCGCCCAAATCCAGGAGAGCCGTCGCCCCTTTGTGCGTCGGCAGGCGCGATGACGTCGCCTTCCAGAGGGGCATCCACTGCGAACCCGTGGTTCTGGGCCGTGACTTCGACCCTGCCGGTGCGACGGTCCAGGACGGGCTGGTTGATGCCACGGTGGCCGTACTTCAGCTTGTAGGTGTCAAACCCAAGTGCCCGACCCAGGAGCTGGTTGCCGAAGCAGATACCGAAGAAGGGCAGGCCCGCGTCGAGAACCTCACGCAGCACAGCGATCTCGCGCTCAGCGGTGACGGGGTCCCCGGGGCCGTTGGAGAAGAAGACACCGTCGGCGCCGATGGCAGAGATGTCCGCGAACGTGGACGTGGCCGGCAGCACATGCACCTCGATGCCCCGTTTGGCTAAGTGCGCCGGTGTCCGTGCCTTGATGCCGAGGTCGAGGGCGGCGACAGTGAAACGCTTCTGCCCAACCGCCGGGACGACATAGGTTTCCGGCGTGGTGACCTCACCGGCGAGCGCTGCGCCGCTCATCAGCGGAGCCGAGCGCACCCGCTCGAGCAGCACGTCCTGCGACTCGAGCACCAGCGGGCCAGAAAAGATGCCGACCCGCATGGCGCCACGTTCGCGCAGGTGCCGGGTCAGGGCGCGGGTGTCGATGCCACTGATGCCCACGACGCCCTGATCGACCAGCTCGTCCTCCAAAGAGCGCTGGGAGCGCCAGTTGGAGGGCCGAACTGCCGGGTCGCGCACGACGTAGCCGGCGACCCAGATGCGGCGGGACTCGCTGTCCTCGTCGTTGACGCCGGTGTTGCCGATGTGCGGCGCAGTCATCACGACGACCTGGCGGTGGTAGCTCGGGTCGGTCAACGTCTCCTGGTAGCCGCTCATAGCGGTGGAGAACACGGCCTCACCGACGGTCTCGCCGACTGCACCGTAGGTGTCGCCACGGAATGAACGGCCGTCCTCCAGGACGAGGATCGCCGGCTCCCGCTGGTGAAATCCCTGACTCCGGGTCAAGCCAGCGCCCCCTTCAGGACTGTCGGGCGGCCGCGCAGCAGCGTGGCATGAACCACGCCGGTGAGCCTGCGACCGTGCCAGGGATTGTTGCGGGACAACGACATTGACGCGTCTTTGTCCACGGTCATCGTGGCTGCCGGGTCGACCAGGGTGAGGTTGGCCGGCTCCCCCACCGCGATCGGTCGACCATGGCCGGACAGCCCGGCGATGCGGGCCGGGCGAACGGACATCACCTGTGCGACACCCGCCCAGTCGAGCAGACCGGAGCCAACCATGACCTCGCTGATGACCGAAAGCGCGGTCTCCAGACCCATCATCCCGAACGACGCGTCGACGAAGGCGTGTTCCTTGTCGTGGCGGGCGTGAGGGGCGTGGTCGGTCGCGACGGCGTCGATCGTGCCGTCGGCCAGAGCCGCCCTCAGCGCCTCGACATCCTCGCTGGGCCGCAGGGGCGGGTTGACCTTGAACACCGGGTCGTAGCCCGCGAGCAGGTCGGTGGTGAGCATGAGGTGGTGCGGGGTGGCCTCGGCAGTGACCGAGATGCCTTGGGCCTTGGCCCACCGGATGACTTCGACCGACCCGGCCGTGGACACGTGGGCGACGTGCACGCGCGAACCGGTATGGCGCGCCAGCATCACGTCGCGCGCCACAATGACCTCCTCGGCCACGCCGGGCCAGCCCGGCAGACCCAGGCGCCCGGAGAGCTCACCCTCGTGACAACACGCGTTGTGGTCGGCCAGCATGGGGTCCTGGGAATGCTGGGACACCACACCGCCAAAGGCCCTGATGTACTCCAGCGCGCGACGCATCACGCGGGCGTCGTGGACACAGTGCCCGTCATCGGAGAAGACGCGCACCTGTGCCCGCGAGCGGGCCATCAGCCCGAGCTCGGCGAGCTCCTCGCCCGCGAGTCCTTTGGTGACTGCCCCGATCGGCTGCACGTCGACCAGACCGGCCAACCGCCCCAGGTCGAGGATGCGCTCGGCAGCCTCGGCCGTGTCGGTGACCGGAGTGGTGTTGGCCATCGCCAGGATCGCGGTGAATCCGCCGATCGCCGCAGCGGCCGAACCGCTCGCGATGGTCTCGGCGTCCTCACGACCCGGCTCACGCAGGTGGGTGTGCACGTCGACCAGACCCGGCAGTGCGATCAGACCATCCGCGTCGATGGTCTCCGCCCCCAGGACGGCAGCCCCCGACAGACGGCCCACCTCGGTGATCACGCCATCGCGGATCAGCAGGTCTTGGCGACCGGCGCCGAGCAGGTCGGCACCCTTGATCAGGAAGCTCATGCGATAGTCCCTTCGCCGGCAAACAGGTGGTAGAGCACGGACATCCGGACGGCCACGCCGGCTGAGACCTGGTCGAGGATCAGCGACTGGGCGGCATCGGCCGCGTCTGAGGCGATCTCCAGGCCCCGGTTCATCGGCCCGGGGTGGCAGATGACCGTGTGTCCCTGGAGGGTCTTGAGCCGCTCCCGGGTGAGGCCGTAACCCACGGTGTACTCGCGGGCGGTCGGGAAGAAGCCGCCACTCATCCGCTCGCGCTGAACCCGCAGCATCATCACCGCGTCCACCGTGGGCAGGACCGAGTCCAGGTCGTACGACGTGTCGAAGCCCTCACTCTTGGCCCAGGTCCCGATGCCGCTGGGCATCAGTGTTGGTGGCGCCACGACCGTGACTCTTGCGCCAAGGGTCTTCAGACAGATCAGGTTCGAGCGAAGCACCCTGGAGTGCGTCAGGTCGCCGACGATGGCCACGTGCCTGCCCTCGAGGTCGCCCAGGCGCTGGCGCATGGAATAGGCGTCCAGCAGGGCCTGCGTCGGGTGCTCGTGTGTTCCATCCCCGGCATTGATGACCACCACGTCGACCCACTGGGACACCTGCTGCGCGGCGCCGCTGGCCGCGTGCCTGATCACCAGGCCGTCGACGCCCATGGCAGTGACGGTGCGGACCGTGTCGCGCAAGGACTCGCCCTTGCTGGTCGACGACCCCTTGCCCGAGATGTTGAGGACGTCGGCCGAGAGCCACTTACCGGCGATCTCGAAGGAGGATCGGGTGCGGGTGGAGTCCTCGAAGAACATGTTAACCACGGTTCTCCCCCGCAGGGTCGGAAGCTTCTTCACCTCCCGACGTTGAACATCGTGCATCGACTCGGCCGTGTCCAGGATTGCCAGAATGTCTTGCTTGTCAAGGTCGTTCATCGACAGCAGGTGACGCTTCACCGGTCTCCTCCACTGATTCGAACCTCATCGAGGCCGTCGTGCTCGGCCAGACACACCTGCACGCGCTCGCTGCTGGAGGTCGGCAGGTTCTTGCCGACGTAGTCCGCGCGGATCGGCAGATCCCGGTGCCCTCGGTCGACCAGCACCGCGAGCCTGACAGCCTGCGGGCGGCCGAGCTCGGAGAGAGCATCCATGGCGGCGCGCACCGTGCGGCCCGAGAAGAGGACGTCGTCCACGAGCACCACGGTCTTGTCGTTGACCCCTGGAGCGGGGATGTCGGTATGTTCGATCGCCCGGATCGGGTGACGTCGAAGGTCGTCACGGTGCATCGTGATGTCGAGGGCGCCGCATGGGACCTCACGGCCTTCGACCTCTGCCATGACGCGCACGAGGCGACGCGCAAGAGCGACCCCGCGGGTCGGAATACCAAGGAGCACAAGGTCTTGTGAACCCTTGTTGCGTTCGAGGATCTCGTGGGCCACGCGTCGCAGGGCCCGGGAGACATCACCGGAGCTCATCACGACCCGCGCGGACTCAGTGGGTGGTGGCACACCCAAGGGGCTATCGGACGGTGGAGCAGTATCTGGACGCGTCACGGCGCCGAACCTCCTTCCCCGCCTCACCGGACGGGTCGTTAAAGGATTAATCGATCGCGGGCGACTCTACCCTGCGCCCTGTGCTGGCCCGACGGGGCGCGCCGACGCGGGTCAGACCAGAGTCGTCTTGACCTCGGCGAGCCGCGCCAACAGCCCGTTGACGAAGGTCGGCGAGTCATCAGTGGACAGCGAGGCTGCCAACGCGACCGCCTCGGAGATCGCGACCCCATCGGGAACCGTCTCGCTGTAGACGACCTCCCAGGCCCCGATTCGCAGGATGGCTCGGTCGACGGCCGGCATCCGTTCGATCGTCCAACCCTGGCTGTAGGAGGCCAGCAGCTCGTTGATCGGAGTCCACTTGGCAACCACGCCCCGGACGATCTCGACGCTGTAGTCGCTGAGGGCATGCTCGGTCACGGGCTTCTCGATCCGTTGCGCGAGAAGCGCCTCGGCGTTGACGCCACGCTGCTCAGCCTCGAACAAGATGTCGAGTGCGCGCTTGCGCGCCTTCGATCGGGCCGACACCTCAGTTGACCCGGCCGAGGTAGGAACCGTCACGGGTGTCGACCTTGACCTTGGTGCCCTGCTCGATAAACAGGGGAACCGCGATCTCCGCGCCGGTCTCGAGCGTCGCCGGCTTGGTGCCACCGGTGGAGCGGTCACCCTGCAGACCGGGCTCGGTGTAGGTAATCTCGAGGATCACGGAGGCGGGCAGCTCGATGTACAGCGGTGCGCCGTCGTGCGTCGCGACGGTGGCGTCCTGGTTCTCCAGCATGTAGTTGGCGGCATCGCCGACCACGGCCTGGGATACGTGGGTCTGCTCGAAGGTATCGCCGTCCATGAAGACGAAGTCGTCGCCGTCCTTGTACAGGTACTGCATCGTTCGCTTGTCGACGTTGGCTGTGTCCACCTTGGTTCCTGCGTTGAAGGTCTTGTCGACCACCTTGCCGGAAAGGACCGCCTTGAGCTTGGTCCGGACGAAGGCAGGACCCTTTCCGGGCTTGACGTGCTGGAACTCCACCACCGACCAGAGCTGGTTGCCGATGTTGAGGACCATGCCGTTCTTGAGGTCGTTGGTCGAAGCCACGCGAGAGTCACTTTCGTATGACGGACTGCCGCCTTGCGCACGCTCGTGCTCGCGCTTGTGCTGCTGCCCGAAGGAGGTCTTTCCATGGATTGGTGACCATTCTAGCGGCAGCAGGAGCTCCCGCCCGAACGCACAGGGCCAGTAGCTCCTGCTCGGGTGAGCTGCGCAGCCAGTGGGCCGATCTATGCCACCATGCTTGGCTGGGTGGCCTCGATCGAGGCCTCGCCGGGAGTCTGGGCCGAGGAACGGGCTATTCCGACCCGTCGCAGCGCAAGGCTCTGAGTTGGTCGTCCTGACACCGGGAAGATCAAACAGTCAAGGCACGGAGGGCAAGCCCGTAAGACCCAGAACCGAATCCGGCGATCGTGCCCGTCGCAACCCCTGCAATAACCGAGGTATGCCGGAACTCCTCACGCGTGGCCGGGTTGGACAGGTGGATCTCGATGAGCTTCGCCCCGCTCGTGGTGACCAGAGCGCAGGCGTCGCGCACGGCATAGGAGTAGTGAGTGAACGCAGCCGGGTTGAGCACGACGTCGGCCCCGCGGTCGACGGCCTCGTGGATCCAGCCGATGAGCTCAGCCTCGTCATTCGTCTGGCGAAAATCGACCGTAAGGCCGAGGGAGTCCGCTTCGCGGAAGACAAGATCGGCGACCTGGGCGAGGGTCTCCGAGCCATAGATCTCGGGCTCTCGGCTGCCCAGCCGATCGAGGTTGGGGCCGTTGAGCACAAATACCAGCGACGCCGTCATACCCGAGATTCTAGGCAACCGCGTGCCTTGCGCTGGCTATGCCCGTATTAATGCGGATGACACCATCTGGTCACGATTGCGTGGCTGGTCGGGTTCGGGGTGACTTCCGTGCGTATGCTGCTGCCGCAAACCCTTTGGAATCCTGAGGAGGATTTATGCTTGGCAACAACGTTCGTGCCCGCTGGGTGACGGTCGCCGCTGGTGCGGCGTCCCTTACCCTCGTGCTCTCCGCCTGTGGCGGCACCGCCGACAAGCCTGTAGCCACCAACGGCGCGGCCGGGGGCGGGGGCATCGTCAGTATGTTCGGCAGCGAGCCACAGAACCCGCTTCTGCCTGCCAACACCAATGAGACCGGTGGCGGCAAGGTCATGAAGCTGCTGTTCGAGGGCCTCATCAGCTATGACGGCGAGGGCAAGCCGGTCAACGAGGTCGCCGAGTCGATCGAGACCACTGACGGCCAGAACTACACCATCAAGCTCAAGCCCGGCTGGAAGTTCACCAACGGCGAGGCCGTCAACGCCAAGGCCTTCGTGGATTCCTGGAACTTCGGCGCGCTCATCGACAACGCCCAGCTCAACGCCTACTTCTTCGAGCCCATCGACGGCTACGCGGAGGTCCACCCCGACGCGGAGGGCGCCAAGGCCACGGCCAAGACCCTGAAGGGTCTCGCCGTTGTCGACGACACCACCTTCACCGTGAAGTTGTCGAAGCCGCAGGCGTCGTTCCCGCTGCGCCTGGGCTACACGGCGTTCTTCCCAATGCCTCAAGCCGCCTACAAGGACATCAAGGCTTACGGTGACAGCCCGATCGGCAACGGCTCCTACATGCTGGACGGCAAATGGGTGCACAACGTCAACATCAAGGTGAAGAAGAACCCTGACTACAAAGGGACTTTGGTGGCCAAGAACGCTGGCGTCGACGTGAAGATCTACACCGACCCGAATGCCGGCTACACCGATCTGCTCGCCAACAACCTGGACGTCATCGACACCATCCCGGACAACGCCCTGGCCAGTTTCACCGCCGACCTGGGCGACCGCGCGATCAACCAGGCTGGCGGCGTCTTCCAGTCCTTCTCCTTCCCGCTCTACCAGCCTGAGTGGAAGGGCGCCAACGCCGCCAAGATCCGCCAGGCGATCTCCATGGCGATCGACCGCGACCAGATCACCAAGACGATCTTCCAGGGCACCCGCACCCCGGCCGTGGACTTCTCCTCGCCGGTGGTGCAGGGCTTCTCCAAGGACATCTGTGGTGAGCTCTGCGTGTTCGACGCGGCCAAGGCCAAGGCGAAACTGGCAGAGGCCGGTGGCTACACGGGCAAGCTCGAGATCGCCTACAACGCCGACGGTGGGCACAAGGCGTGGGTCGACGCGACCTGCAACAGCATCAAGAACGCCATCGCCATCGACTGCGTCGGCAAGTCCTACCCGGACTTCAAGTCCCTGCGTGACCCGATCACCAAGGCCACGATGAAGAATGCCTTCCGCACCGGCTGGCAGATGGACTACCCGGCCCTGGAGAACTTCCTGGCCCCGATCTATGCCAAGGGCGCCGGCTCGAACGACTCTAAGTACGACAACCCGGCATTTGACGCCATGCTCAAGCAGGGCGACACGGCCAAGACGCTGGAGGAGAGCATCAAGTTCTTCCAGGATGCTGAGAAGCTTCTCGCGGCGGACATGCCGGCCATCCCGCTGTGGTACTCCAACACGACCGGTGGATACTCCGAAAAGGTCTCGAACGTGAAGTTCGACGTCTTCGGCGTGCCAATCTTCACCGAGATCACCAAGAAGTAACCGGCGGGCAACCACCTGCTACGTGCAGTATCTGGACCGGAGGGTGCAACTGCGCCCCCCGGTCCAGTCCAGGTCAGGGCTCCCGTATCGCGACTGGTCGCCATCCGGGAGCATCTGGCGGTGCTACCACCCCCGATGATCTGAACGACGCGATCAGGTCATAATGTCGTTCTGACATAGGCTGGGTCGGCTGATATCGGCCAGCGCAAGCCCCGGTGGACAACGAGATCTGTTTTACTGACTCGAGACAAGGAGGTCCGGGTGGGCACTTATGTCCTGCGGCGTCTGTTACAGATGATCCCGGTGTTCTTCGGCGCGACGTTCCTCATCTTCTACCTCGTCCTGGGGATGCCCGGCGACCCGCTGGCCGTCATGTGCGGCGAACGAGGGTGCGACCCGGCGACAGCAGTGGTACTGCGCGCACAGTTCCACATCGGCGAGCCGCTGTACGTCCAGTACTTCGAGTACATGAAGGGCATTGTCACCCTCGACTTCGGTCAGACCTTCAGTCGTCGACCGGTCCTGGATGTCATGCGTGAAGCCTTCCCCATCACGATCCGGCTGGCCACGGTGGCGTTTGTCATCGAGATCATCATCGGCATTCCGCTCGGCCTGCTGGCGGGGCTGCGCCGCGGCAAGTCCTTCGACAGCGGCGTCCTGCTGTCGACCCTGCTGATCATCTCCATCCCCATCTTCGTCATCGGGTTTCTGATGCAGTTCTACCTGGGCATCAAGCTCGGATGGTTCAGGCCCACGGTCAGCGGTGAGGCCCCCTGGAACGAGCTGTTACTGCCCGGCATCGTCCTCGGGACGGCGTCGCTCGCCTACATCATGCGGCTGACCCGCACCTCGGTCGTGGAGAACTTCCACGCCGACTACGTGCGCACGGCCACCGCGAAGGGCCTCCCCCGGCGCCGGGTCGTGACGGTGCACCTCCTGCGCAACTCATTGATCCCGGTGGTGACCTACCTCGGCATCGACATCGGCGCCTTGATGGCCGGCGCGATCGTGACCGAGCGGATCTTCAACGTGCACGGCGTCGGCGGGACGCTCTTCCAGGCGATCAACCGCGGCGAAGCGCCCACCATCGTCTCGTTCGTGGTGATCCTGACCATTGTCTTCTTATTCGCCAACCTGCTCGTGGACCTTCTCTACGCCGTTCTGGACCCGAGGATCCGTTATGCCTGAGCCCTCGCCCACCACCACCCCGCCCAAGGACCAGGAGGTCCCCGTCGCGCCACTGACCCAAGGGGTGACCGCTGACGACGGGAGCATGCCCGAAGGGGCCACTTCCAAGCCGCGCAGCCTGGGTTCCGACGCCTGGCGCGACCTGCGCCGCAACCCGATGTTCATCGTCTCGGCACTCCTGATCGTGTTCCTGGTCATCGTCGCGGTCTTCCCCGGGCTGTTCACCGGCACCGACCCGAAGTTCTGCGAGCTGTCGCACTCCAACGAAAGCCGTGGGCCGGGGCACCCTTTCGGGTTCGACCGGCAGGGCTGTGACATCTACTCCAGGACGATCTACGGCGCCCGGGCCTCCGTGGCAGTTGGCATCCTGGTCACCACCGGCGTGGTCCTGATCGGCGGGGTCCTCGGGGCGCTCGCCGGCTTCTATGGCGGCATCCTCGACTCGTGGCTGTCCCGCGTCACCGACGTGTTCTTCGCGATCCCGCTGTTGCTGGGCGCGATCGTCTTCCTGCAGGCCTTCCCGTTCCGCAACATCTGGACGGTGGTCGGCGCCATCATGATCTTTGGCTGGCCACAGTTCGCTCGCATCATGCGAGGGTCAGTCATCTCGGTGAAGGAGTCCGACTTCGTCACGGCGGCCAGAGCCCTCGGCGCCAGTGACGTGCGGATCCTGACCCGGCACATCCTGCCCAACGCCGTCGCACCGGTCATCGTGGTGGCCAGCGTCTCGCTCGGCCTGTTCATCGTCCTGGAGGCGACACTGTCCTACCTTGGCATCGGGCTTCCGGGGTCCACGGTGTCCTGGGGCGGGGACATCAGTGACGCACAGTCGTCACTGCGGTCCGCCCCGCACGTGCTGGTCTACCCTTCAGTGGCGCTGTCGATCACCGTGCTCGCCTTCATGCTGCTCGGTGACGCCGTCCGTGACGCCCTCGACCCGAAGCTTCGGTGACAATGACATGACCCAAGATGCCATGACCTACACCGACCCGGCCAGCAAGCCCAGCTCCCACACCGTGCGACCGGGCGAGGACCCCAACGCGCCGCTGCTCGAGGTCGACGACCTGCATGTCGAGTTCCGCACCCGCGACGGCGTCGCCAAGGCCGTCAACGGCGTCAGCTTTGACCTGCGACCCGGCGAGACCCTCGCCGTTCTGGGCGAGTCCGGCTCCGGCAAGTCGGTGACCGCCCAGGCCATCATGGGCATCCTGGACACCCCGCCGGGCTACGTCACTCAGGGGTCCGTCCATTTCCGGGGCACCGACCTGCTGGCCCTCCGGGAGAAGGAACGGCGTCTCTACCGCGGCGAGAAGATCTCGATGATCTTCCAGGACGCCCTGTCCTCGCTGAACCCCGTCTTCAGTGTCGGGTTCCAGATCGGCGAGATGTTCCGGGTGCACCGTGGCGCGTCCAGGGCCGACGCCAAGAAGGCGGCCATCGAGCTGATGGACCGGGTCCACATCCCGGCCGCCCGGGATCGGGTCAACGACTTCCCGCATCAGTTCTCCGGCGGCATGCGGCAACGCATCATGATCGCCATCGCGCTGGCCCTGGACCCGGCGATCATCATCGCGGACGAGCCTACGACCGCTCTGGACGTCACCGTGCAGGCGCAGGTCATGCAGCTGCTAGCCGATCTGCAGGCGGAGAGCAACATGGGTCTCATCCTGATCACGCACGATCTCGGTGTCGTGGCCGACGTCGCCGACAAGATCTCGGTGATGTATGCCGGGCGTTTGATCGAGCAGGCGCCGATCATCCCGCTTTATGGCAACCCCGCCCACCCCTACACCGAGCGCCTGCTGGCCGCGATCCCCCGGGTGGACCAGAAGGGTCAGGAGCTGTACTCGATCAAGGGCATCCCGCCGAACCTGACCGACATCCCGAGCGGCTGCGCCTTCCACCCGCGCTGCCCCTATACCCAACCCATCTGCTCCGAGCAGGTGCCGCCACTGGCGGACGTCTCTGACGGCCGGCGTAGCGCATGCCACTTCTGGAAGGAGGTCCTCGATGGCAGTCTCCAGATCCGATGAGCCCATCCTTGAGGTCCGCGGACTCGTCAAGCACTTCCCGCTGACCAAGGGCATCCTGTTCAAGAAGCAGGTGGGTGCCGTGCGGGCTGTCGACGGTATCGACCTGAAGCTGTACAAGGGTGAGACCCTCGGGGTGGTCGGGGAGTCCGGCTGCGGCAAGTCCACCACCGCCCGGCTGCTGATGCGGCTCGAGAGGCCGACCGAGGGCCAGATCCTGTTCCACGGTGAGGACATCACCCAGCTGTCGGGAAAGGCGCTCAAGGCCGTCCGTCGCAACATCCAGATCGTGCTTCAGGACCCGTACTCATCGCTGAACCCGCGGATGACGGTCGGCGACATCGTCGGAGAGCCGTTCCAGATCCACAAGGAGGTCGCACCCAAGGGCAGCCGCCGCCAGAAGGTGCAGGAGCTGCTGGAGGTGGTCGGCCTCAACCCCGAGCACATCAACCGCTACCCGCACCAGTTCTCCGGTGGTCTGCGGCAGCGCATCGGGATCGCCCGAGGACTCGCCCTGCGTCCCGAGATAATCATCTGTGACGAGCCGGTATCGGCTCTGGACGTATCCGTCCAGGCCCAGGTCA
>JBBQUB010000031.1:0-18940 GCA_038212865.1 Actinomycetales bacterium | reverse complement strand
GTGCCGAAGGCGTATGTCGTTCTGGCACCCGGCTACTCACCGACAGCGCAGACCGCCGAGTCGATCCTGGCCTATGCGCGAAAGAACCTCGCGGCATACAAGCGGGTACGTCGGATCGAGTTCGCCGAGCTGCCCAAGACCATCTCGGGCAAGATCCGTCGGGTGGAGCTGCGTGGTCGCGAGGACGTGGCACACGGAGCAGGCATCGACGACACGAGCAGGGCCAGCCAGCTGGAGTTCTGGGAGTCCGACTTTCCGGGCCTCAAGGACTGAAGGCGGTCGTCCCGGACCGTGCTCAGCGCATCGAGAAGACCACGGTCACGCTGACGCTGACGTCCTGGCTTCCCGGCTGAATCGGGACGCTGAAGGGCTTCGCCTGGGACATCGCAGCTTCCCCTAGAGCGATGGGAGTCGGCGGGGTGGATACGTCTTCGGTGATGCTGACCACGTCACCCAGACCGCGTCCTGCTGCCTTTGCGTACTGCTCTGCCTTGGCCTTGGCGTCCACGAACGCCTTGTCCCGAGCGCTGGACACCATCGCGCCAGTGTCCTCGAGGTCGAGGCTGATCCCATTCACCCGTACGGCGTTCCCGCCGGCGCTGACGGCCTTGCTGATGGCATCACCGGCGCGGACGAGGTTGCGCAGCTTGGCGCTGACGCTCTCCGACACCTGGTAACCCTTAAGGCGCGGTGTACCGCTTTTCGAGTAGTCGTAGTCGGGCGCGATGTTCAGCCCCGACGTCTGCAGATCCTTCTTCGCCACCCCGTTGGCGAGCAACGACTTCTGGACCGCGTCAGCGGACCGGTTCGCCGACGCGAGCGCCAGCGACACAGATCCGCCGTTGGCGATGACAAACAGGTCGAGTCGCAGCGTGTCCGGGGTGCCGGCCACGTCAGCCCGCCCGCCCACAGTGATGCCCGGCCCCCCGACGGCCGGGGTCGTTGAGGCCTGTGTCGAGGTGCTCGCAGTCTTGGCGAATGCCGAGGCCGTGGCTGGTGCTCCCTGGGAGCGAGAAGCGCCGATGGCGTAGACGACGAAGAGCGCAAGCACGGCAAGTACGACAAGGGCCGCACGGCGAGCAGTGAAAGTGAGGGTCATATGGCTCTGACGCAGCACACGTCACCGCGGTTCCGCCTAGGCATGACTCCGTGCTATCCGTGAAACAGTAACGTTATGGAGTTCTCCGAGGTCATCCGCAAGCGGCGCATGGTCCGCCGGTACGACCCTGACCGCCTCGTGCCGACCGAGGTCGTCGACACCGCACTTCGCAACGCCATTCGGGCCCCGAGCGCAGGCTTCAGCCAGGGCTGGGACTTCTTGGTCCTGACCAAACCTGAAGATCGAGCGGCCTACTGGAACGCTACCTCCGACACCGACGACGAGCCGGACGCCTGGTTCGAGGGGATGCAGAGCGCACCGGCACTGATCCTGTGCCTTTCCGACGAGGGCACCTACCTACGGCGCTATGCGGAGCCCGACAAGGGCTGGACAGACATGGACGAGGCGCGCTGGCCGGTCCCCTACTGGGACATCGACACGGGCATGGCCGCGCTGCTGATGCTGCTCACCGCGGTCGATGAGGGACTCGCCGGCTGCTTCTTCGGGGCTCCTCCCGAGACCCACGATGACGTCCTGCGGACATTCGACATCCCTCATGACCGCAATCTCGTGGGCGTGGTGTCGATGGGCTATCCAGTGCCACATGCCAAGAGCGGCAGTCTCAAGCGGGGCTTGCGCGGACTGGACCAGGTTGCTCACTATGGGCGCTTTGGGCTCCACGCCCCCGGCGCAAACCCACCAGCTCGATCCTGAACGGGTCTATTCGAACATCCACTGATGACCAACCTCGTGCTGCTCATCTCCTCGATGACGGCGAGTCGCTGGCGGCCGCTCTGAGGCGGTGGGCGAAGATGGAGTGCTGATCTCAGCCACCGCCTGCCCCGCAAGGAGAACCACCGAGTATGGCCCGCCGCACGACATCTTCCCCTCCGCCGGATGAGGACTTCACCGAGCGGATCGTTGACATAGACGTCCAGGAGGAGATGCAGGGAGCGTTCCTGGAGTACGCCTACTCCGTGATCTACTCCCGTGCGCTGCCCGATGCCCGAGACGGACTCAAACCCGTGCAACGACGGATCCTGTTCGGCATGAGCGAGCTCGGACTGCGCCCCGAGCGAGGACATGTCAAGAGCAGCAGGGTCGTTGGCGAGGTGATGGGCAAGTACCACCCTCACGGCGATGGCTCGATCTATGACGCGCTCGTTCGCATGTCCCAGTCCTTCACCATGCGCCTTCCGCTCGTGGACGGTCACGGCAACTTCGGATCGCTGGACGACGGCCCGGCGGCGTCGCGTTACACCGAGGCCCGGCTTGCTCGCGCGGCGATGCTGATGACCGACGGCCTCGACGAGGAGACCGTCGACTTCGTTCCCAACTACGACGACCAGCTGTTGCAGCCGGGCGTGATGCCCGCTGTCTATCCGAATCTCCTGGTCAACGGTGCCAGCGGTATCGCCGTTGGCATGGCCACAAACATGCCACCGCACAACCTCGGCGAGGTCATCGGAGCGGCCCGCCATCTCATCGCCAACCCGCAGTGCTCGCTGGATGACCTGATGAAGTTCGTGCCCGGTCCTGACCTCCCCTGTGGCGGCAAGATCGTTGGCCTGGAAGGGATTCGCGATGCCTACCTCTCCGGACGTGGGTCCTTCCGCACCCGAGCCACGACCCGGATCGAGAACGTCACCCCTCGTAAACAGGGGGTCATCGTCACCGAGCTGCCCTACCTCGTGGGGCCCGAGAAGGTCATCGAGAAGATCAAGGACCTGGTCCAGTCCAAGAGGCTTCAGGGCATCAGCGACGTCAAGGACCTGACCGACCGCAAACACGGGCTCCGGCTGGTCATTGAGATCAAGGGCGGCTTCCACCCCCAGGCGGTACTTGAGCAGCTCTTCAGGCTGACGCCGATGGAGGACAACTTCGGCATCAACAACGTGGCGCTGGTCGACGGCCAGCCACGCACCCTCGGCCTTGTGGAGCTGCTGCGGGTCTACGTCGACTTCCGGGTGGACGTGGTCCGCCGGCGCAGCGCCTATCGACTGCGCAAACGCGAGGAGAGGCTGCACCTCGTCGAGGGTCTGCTCATCGCGATCATGGACATCGACGAGGTCATCCAGCTGATCCGCACCTCTGAAGACGCCGGGGTGGCCAAGTCCCGGCTCAGGGACGTATTCGACCTCTCCGACGCGCAGGCCACCTATATTCTCGACCTCCAGCTGCGCCGACTGACCAAGTTCTCCCGAGTCGAGCTCGAGACCGAGAAGGCTGAGCTGGAGCGCCAGATCGAGGCGCTTCGGGCGATGCTGGGGGACGAGAAGCTCCTGCTCCGGACAGTGTCCAACGAGCTCGCGGAGGTGGCAAAGGCACACGGAACACCGCGGCGCACCGTGCTTCTTGAGTCCGCCGCCACCCCCATCACCACGTCCACGCCACTTGAGGTCACCGACGATCCCTGCTGGGTGCTGCTGTCCTCCACCGGCCTGCTGGCCCGCACCACAACCGCCGAGGCACCACCGAGCGCGGGTGGCCGCCGCAAACATGACGCGGTCATCGCTGCAGTGCAGACCACCGTTCGCGGTCACGTCGCCCTGGTCACCTCGCGAGGGCGGATGATCCGGCTCTCGGCCCTGGAGCTGCCCATCCTGCCCCCCACCAACGACGCGCCGTCGCTCTCCGGCGGCGCCCCGCTGGGCGCGTTCGTCGACCTGCCCCATGGCGAGCAACCGCTGACCCTGATCTCGCTGTCGCCGGACTCCCCCGGAGTCGCGCTCGGGACCGCTCAAGGCGTCGTCAAGCGTGTGACGACCGATTACCCTGGGAACAAAGATGATTGGGAGATCATCGGCCTCAAGGAACACGATGCTGTAGTGGGTGCCGTCGAGCTGCACACCGGCGATGAGGACCTCGTGTTCATCACATCCGACGCGCAGTTGCTGCACTTCTCCGCGGCCTCCGTTCGCCCACAAGGCCGTACCGCAGGAGGGATGGCCGGTATCAAGCTGGCCAAAGGCGCCCACGCCGTGTTCTTCGGTGCTGTGGACCACGGTGCGACGAATCTGGTGGTCACCTCGAGCGGCTCATCCAGTGCCTTGCCTGGCACGGAGCCGGGGTCGCTCAAGGTCACCCCCTATGCCGACTACCCGGCGAAGGGCCGCGCTACCGGTGGTGTGCGTTGCCACCGTTTCCTGCGCGGCGAGGACACCCTGGTCCTGGGCTGGGCCGGCGGCAGCCCGGCACGAGCGGCCGCAGCCAACGGGGTCGCCCTGGATCTGCCTCCGGCCACCGGGAAGCGCGACGGATCAGGCCTGCCGGCTGCCACTGCGATCGCGGCTATCGCTGGACCGCTGGCTGAGCCCAGAGTCAGCCGGCCACTACCCACACCCATCTCGGAGCCGGACGGCCCCGAGATGTTCCCGGAGTTCCCTGCGGGTCGCGAGTGAGCGACGCTAAGGCGCCCTGCCACGCCCGAAGCAACCCCGATGCCTGCTCGGTGCTGTGGGACACCGCAGAGGCTTCCGCGCTGGGCACCGCCCCCGCGGCGACGTTTTGGGTGGCCCTGGAGCAGAACGGGCCGTGGGGTCGCGAAGCCGCGACACAGTCCCACCTCGACCCCGAAATCGGCATGGCCTTGGACCGCTCGTGTCGGGAGTCCGGGGGGCGATTCATCCTGATCCGTCGCCCCGGCGCTCACCCTGACGCCCAGGTGGCCCACCCACAACGTGTCTACGTCGCTGGCGGACTAGCCGACCGTCCCTGGCTGCTCGAAGCGGACCTCCTTGACCCGGCGCTCTTGCTGCGGCTGCCCTGGACCGATCTGGTCAGAGGTGACATCGACGCGGTCCAGGACACGTTGCCGGAGCTCGAGAACTCCCCCGCTGCAGTTCTGATGATCTGTGGCAACTCAAGGCGCGACGTGTGTTGTGCCGTGCGCGGTCGCCCGGTGGCGCTTGGCTCCTCATCGCAGCGTCCGGGCCGGGTATGGGAGTGCTCGCACACGGGCGGCCACCGGTTCGCCCCGACCGGCGTGCTCCTGCCCCATGGCCAGGCCTTCGCCCGCCTCTCCACCGAGTCAGCCGTCGCAGCGCTCGATGCCGCGTCACGCGACGAGGTGTTCACCGGGCTGCTGGGCACGGCATATGACCGAGGGCGCAGCCACCTCACGCCTCCCGCACAAGCAGCGGAGTCCGCTGTACGAAAACAGATTCAGGAGGTCAACCTGCTCGCGCTCTCGACGATGGCCACACGCTGGCCGGGCCAGGACGATGCCTGGCGCTGCCGGGTCAGTCACGTCGATGGTCGTCATTGGGACGTCGTGGCCATCCGTGAGTCCGGTGGCGAGGATCGACCCGAGTCCTGTGGCAAGGCGCCCGTGTCGACCTGGCAATGGTCTGTCCTCATCGGTTCCGGTCGATGAATCCGAGCATCCTGCCCCAGGCGTCCTCGCAGGCAGACGTCCAATCGCCGAAGCTGCGGTCAAAGAACGAATGTGGAGCGCCCTCGTAGAGCACGTACTCGTGCTCCTTGCCGGCGTCCGTAAGTGCCCGGTCGAACGCAGCGTTGTCCTCCGGTGAGGTGGCCTGGTCGGCACCGGCAGCCAGAATGAGAACCGCCGTCATCATCCGGTCTACGACGGCCAGCGCGGCGCCGGGGCGACCATAGAATCCCATGCAGCCGGCCACGTCGAGGTCGGATCCCGCCAGCAGCCAGGACTCGCCGCCGAACTTGCAGAACCCGAGCGTAAAGACCGGATCGTCGCTGCGCTCCCTGAGACGGGCGGTAGCCGCGTGACTGTCAGCCAGCACCTGTTCCGAGGTCAGCGCCTTGGCGTGTGGCATGAACTCGAAGCCCTCGTCGCGGGCGGTGGCCCCTCCGGTTCGTCCGTAGGGGTCCACGGCGACCGTGTCGATCCCCGCCGTGGCGAACGCGAGCGCCAGGTCGGTGTAGTACGGGTGCATACCCCTGATGTCCGGAAGCAGCACCAGACTGGCGCCTCGTCGCGACACCGGACAGGCGTCATACGCGCGGAAGCGGTTGCCGTCGTGGGCAATCAGCTCGGTCGGGCCGTGGACACCGACCTCGCTGGACTTCGGCGGCAGAGGTGGGTGCTGGTCGCTGCTGAAGCACATGGCTCCAGTGTGCGCGCTCAGGCGTCGATGCGCTGCTGGTCCATCTGGGCGGCGGAGTCGATGATGAAGTCCTTGCGCGGCGCCACGTCGTTGCCCATGAGCAGGTCGAACACCCGCTCGGCGATCTCGGCGTCCTTGAGGGTCACCCGTCGCAGCGTCCGGTGGCGAGGGTCCATCGTCGTCTCGGCCAGCTGATCCGCGTCCATCTCGCCGAGCCCCTTGTAGCGTTGCAGCGGCTGCTTGACCTTGCGCCCCTTCTTCTCCAGCGAGGCCATCATCGTGCGCATCTCACCCTCGCTATAGGTGTAAACAAGATCGTTCTTCTTGCCGCCTGCGTTGATCACCTCGAGGCGATGCAACGGCGGCACCGCGGCATAGACCCGGCCGGCCTGGACCAGGGGCCGCATGTAGCGAAAGAACAGAGTCAACAGCAGGGTGCGGATGTGGGCACCGTCCACATCGGCGTCCGTCATGATGATGATTTTGCCGTAGCGCGCAGCCTCGAGGTCGAAGGAGCGGCCGGAGCCCGCCCCGATCACCTGCAGGATCGCGGCGCACTCGGTGTTCTTGAGCATGTCGGTGACGGAGGCCTTCTGGACGTTGAGGATCTTGCCGCGGATGGGCAGGAGCGCCTGGTGGTCCGAGGACCGGGCAAGCTTGGCGGTCCCCAGCGCACTGTCGCCCTCGACGATGAAAAGCTCGGTCCGCCCGACGTCATTGCTGCGGCTGTCGGCCAGCTTGGCCGGCAATGATGAGGTCTCCAGAGCATTCTTTCGGCGCTGGGTCTCCTTGTGGAGCCGCGCGCTGATCCGCGACTTCATCTCGGCGACGACCTTCTCCAGCAGCAGTGCCGCCTGGGACTTCTCACCGCGTCTGGTCGACATGAGCCTTGCAGTCAGCTCCCGTTCGATGACTTTGGCCACGATGGCGCGGACGGCGGGGGTGCCCAGCACCTCCTTGGTCTGGCCCTCGAACTGCGGCTCAGCCAAACGCACTGTCACGACGGCTGTGAGACCAGCCAGGACGTCATCCTTGTCAACTTTGTCCGACCCGACCTTGAGCCGACGGGCGTTGACCTCCAGCTGTTTGCGAAAAACCTTCAGTAGCGACTGCTCGAAGCCCGTCATGTGGGTGCCGCCCTTGGGCGTGGCGATGATGTTGACGAACGAGACCGCTTTGGTTTCGTAACCCGTGCCCCACCTCAGTGCCACATCCACGGCGCACTCACGTTCGAGCTCGGTGGGGGTCATGTGACCGCGCTCGTCAAGCACCGGCACCGTCTCGTGGAACGTCCCGCTCCCCTGTAGGCGCCACACCTCGGTCAGTGCAGGGTCGATCGCCAGGAACTCGGCGAACTCACCAATGCCACCGTGGTGCAGGAACGTCTGCTCGTAGGGACCATGCTCGCCAGCGGTATCGGGCAGGGCACGCTCGTCACGAATCACGAGCGTGAGACCAGGGACGAGGTATGACGTCTGACGGGCTCGCGCGATCAGGTCGTCGTAGATGAACGCCGCGTCCTTGATGAAGATCTGGGGATCAGCCCAGTAGCGGACCCTGCTGCCGGTCCTACCGCGGCCCGCCTTGCCGATGATGCGCAGCTCACTGTTGTCCACGTATGCCGTGAAGCCCGCGTCTGGGGTCTTGGCGCCCGGGCCCTTGCCGCCCCTGGCATCGTCGAAGACACCGGGCTCACCGCGGCGGAAGCTCATCGCGTAGGTCTTCATCCCACGGTCGACCTCGACGTCGAGACGGGCTGACAACGCGTTGACGACGGAGGCCCCCACCCCGTGCAGGCCACCTGAGGCGGTATAGGAGCCACCACCGAACTTGCCGCCGGCATGCAGCTTGGTGAAGACGACCTCGACCCCGGTCAGGCCCGTTCGTGGCTCAATATCGACCGGGATACCCCGCCCGTTGTCGCGGACCTCGACCGATCCGTCGGCCATCAGCACCACATCGATGTGATCACAGACACCCGCCAGGGCTTCGTCGACCGAGTTGTCGATGATCTCCCACAAGCAGTGCATGAGCCCGCGCGAGTCGGTCGAACCGATGTACATGCCCGGGCGCTTGCGGACCGCCTCCAGACCCTCCAGGACCTGCAGGTGTCGAGCCATGTACTGAGATGCAACCGGAGTAGCGGCGCCGGAGTTGGCCCCGCCTCCAGCAGGGCGGCCTGCGTTGGCGGTCTTGTTCGTGTGGGTGGCGGTGGCCACGGAGGTCCTTTCGGTGCAACGGAGGGGGCGGCCAGGGGCCGACCGCAGAACTTTCTCGCAGATTATCTCCCAGGACTGACGAGGGGCCGCAGGCACACGGCATGCCGGCCCACGGCATTGCGCGGAGAGCGAAAACGCCCTATGACTTTGTCCACATGACGGCTTTATGAACATTGGGAAGCAATCCCCGTGCTTGACTGTTGAAACCGGCAGACGGGTCTACCGTCAACATAAGTGGCCCAGAAAGAGTGTACCTAAGTACGACCAAATCATCACTTCGAGACACGTGATCTGGTGGAGACTGAAAAGAGCTCCCACTACGACGAAATGGATGGCTGACGTGACAACTGCACTGGCACCTACCTTGACCGCAGCCGACCGCTGCGACCGCTGTGGCTCCCAGGCCTATGTGCGCGCCCGCCTAACTACAGGCGGCGAACTGCTGTTCTGTGCGCACCACGGCCGCGAATATCTGCCCAAGCTCCAGGATCTGTCAACCCTGATCGAGGACGAGACCGATCGGTTGACGCCTACCCCTGTCGGGGCCAACGAACGCTAGGTCAGCAGCGACTGACTCGCGATGGACGGTTTCACCGTTGTCGCCGGCCTGATGATTGTGGTTGGCCTCATCGGAATCGCCGTCCCGGTGCTGCCCGGACTGCTGGTGGTCTGGGCAGCGGTCCTGATCTGGGCTTCCGAGGCGCAGACCACAGCAGGGTGGCTGGTTCTGGGCATCGCCACCGCATGTGGTATTTCCGGTTTCCTGCTGCAGTACCTCCTACCTGGCCAGCGGATGCGCCAGGCCGGCATCACCGCGTCCACCACCGTGGCCGGGGCAGCGCTGGGCGTGGTCGGCTTCTTCGTGATCCCGGTCGTCGGTGGGTTTCTGGGGTTCGCGCTGGGAATCTATCTGGCCGAGCGGATCAGACTGGGCACCCACGCCTCGGCCTTGCCATCAACCAAGCACGCGCTCAAAGCCATCGGGCTGAGCATAGGCATTGAGCTGGCGACCGGTCTGGCGATCGCCAGCACCTGGCTGATCGGTGTGGTGTCGAGCGCCTGACCACATGAGCGCCCCCACCACAAATCAGCCCTCCCCACTACTCAGTGCTGAGGCGAAGGCTGCTGCTCACTCCTGTCGGCGGCGATCCCAGCGTTCTTCGATACGGCGCAGGAAAGGCTGCTTGTTCGACTTCGAGCCCTTGCCCGACCGCCTCGACGCCTTGGGTCGACGCGCCTTACCGGAGCCACTAGCCGGGGCGTGGGTGCGCACTGACCCATCCGGAGCGACCGCGCGTAAGCCGGCTTTGGGGGCCTTGGCGGGGGTGATCGCGTAGGCCACGCCGCCGACCATCAAGGCGAAGCCGATGGCGCCCCACCAGATCACGTTCTGGAACACGGTGAGGAATACGAGCCCGAGACCTCCGATGACGCCGGCTGCTCCAATGAGGACGCGACGCCGAAGGCGGGCACGCGCAGCCGAGCCCTGCATCTGCGAGGCGAACTTCGGGTCCTCGGCATACAGCGCTTGTTCCATCTGTTCCAGCTGGTGTTGCTCGTGCTCTGAAAGCGGCACCTTCGACCTCCCGTGCGCCCGGGTCCACTGATGACACCAACGTCCGACGGTCCAGATTTGTTACCCCGAACCGGCGGTGGGTGATCGTCAGTTCTGACCCTTGAACCAACGACACTCTCAGGATAGGTGGTCGCGCATCGGATCGGTAGCCGACTGCGGATCTTCGACCAGAGTGGCCGGGCGTACTGCGCCGGCGCCGAACCGCGCACTGGCTCGATCGACCGCGCGATCGGCGTCGCGCCAGCCATGCGCCGGCTCATCGAGCAGGCCCTGGATCGGTGCGTGATCGGCGTTCATGAGACCTTCCATCCGAACCCCGACCAGCCGTAAGCGGACCCGCTGCAGACCCAGACCGTCAAAAAGCGCTCGTGCGCCCGCATAAATGTCGCGGCTGACGTCGGTCGGGTCACGCAGCGTCTTGGATCGCGTGATCGTGGTGAAGTCGGAAAAGCGCACCTTGATCGTGATCGTGCGTCCCACCAGCCCCGCTGCGCGCACCCGAGCAGCGGTGCGGTCGCTGAGCTTGAGCAGCTGTCGGTGGATGTATGCCGGGTCGTCCACGTCGAAGGGGAAGGTCTCGTCCGCACCGATGCTGCGTTCAGCTCTGGTGGGAACCACTGAGCGCGTGTCCTGTCCCCAGGACAGCGCGTGCAGGGCAGGTCCGGCGTTGTCGCCCAGTGCCCGTCGCAACGTGTCCAACGGTGTGTGAGCTATGTCGGCCACGGTGTGCAGCCCCAGACGCCGCAGAACCTCCTCTGTGCGTTCGCCGACTCCCCACAGTGCGCCGACCGGCAGCTGGTGAAGGAAGCCGATCACCTCGGCTTCGGGCACGACGAGCAGCCCGTCAGGTTTGGCCAGGCCCGACGCGAGCTTCGCGATGAACTTGGTGGAAGCGACCCCCGCCGAAGCAGTGATGCCCTGCTCGTCGGCGATCGTGTCGCGGATCTGCTGGGCGATCTGACGCGGTGTGCCCAACCGGCGGCGGGCGCCGGACACGTCCAGGAACGCCTCGTCCAGTGACAACGGCTCGACGATTGGCGTCACACTGGCGAACACCGCCATCACAGCTTTGGAGATACGTTCGTAGCGGGCATGGTCAGGAGCGACAACTGTCGCCTGCGGGCACAGCCGGCGGGCCCGGGCGATCGGCATCGCAGCGGCCACACCGAACGCTCGCGCCTCGTAGGTCGCGGACAACACCACGCCACGGTTGCCTCCGCCGATGATCACCGGCGTGCCCTTGAGCTCGGGGCGACTGAGCAAGGATGCTGAGGCATAGAACGCATCCATGTCCACGTGCAGGATCGAACAACCCTCGTCGTCGGGTAGAAGTTCGCCCTGGCGTTCGGGAACGGCGAACTGGCGCCGGCTCATCGCCCGGACACCGCAAGCAGGTCAGCGTCGACGGGCCAGCACGTGCAGGGCTGCACCGATGTGCCCCAGGAACGCGTAGTCGGGATGACGCGAGGCAGTCTGCTCGAGCTCGAGCAGCGCAGCTCGGTCGGCATCGGAGTCGACGTAGGACGCAGGTACGAGATCACTGAAGATGCGCACCCCATGTGAGTCCTGCACCACCAGTCCGGCGTCTTCGACAAGGGCAGTGATGCCGGCCGCGTCGAAGCGCCGTGGCAAGGGATCTGCCTCCCCCCATCGGCCATCGTCGCTGGTGAGAGCGCGCTGGGCCTGGGCGAACTGGCCGGCGAGAGCCCGGGCGAGCACGGCGGCGATGCGGGTGGCAACCACGAGGCTGACATAGCCACCGTCGGCGAGCACACCAGCGACGGATCGCAGGGTCGCCGCCGGATCATCGACGAACTCCAGGGCGCCGTGGCAGCACACGAGGTCAGCATCGGCATCGGGGTGAACTTCGAGCAGGTTGGCGGCGTCGCCCTGAACAGCGACGATCCGGTCGGCGACCCCTGAGTCGCCAGCTCGACGCGACAACGACGCCAGCGCGTCGGGACTGGGATCGATGACCGTGACGTGGTGACCGAGCTGGGCCAGCGGGACCGCCAGACCGCCGGTGCCACCGCCAAGATCGACGACGCGCAGACGATGACCGAGCCTTTGCTCGCGCTCGGCCACGACGGCGCGCACGGACGCCCAGACGGCTGAGGTGCGCAGAGAGGTCTCGACTCCGCCGCGGCGGCTACGTCGCCGTTCATCAACCACGGGAAGGCTCCTCTGGTGCTGATGGTCGCCGGCGGACACCCTGACCGACGGAGCGACTTCGGTGACGGTCGGGTGATATCCACCCTAGTGCCCCGAGCTTCCGGGGCTGGCATGCCACAGCTTGCGAGGCGGGGCACCCGCCTCGGGGATGGCGCGGCCTTCCTTGGGCAGCTTTCGGGAGTCCCTGGCATCACCTCCGGCAGGTTTGATGTCCGCATAGGGCGACTGCTTGAAGCCTGAGGCATGCACCAGCACCCGGCGGCGGGGCCTGTCCATCTCGCCAGCAGCGTCATCCCTGTCGACACCATGCTCATCGTCCTCGGACAGCTCCGCATGCACGGCTTCGAGCCCCCCTTGGCTCCAGGCCTCCCACAGCCCGGACAGCTCCCATGCTCCGGTTGCGCGCAGGGAAACACCCTTGGGTCCGGTGCGCCGCAGGATTCCGCGGACCAGCAGCATCCAGGAGTGGAAAACCGTTGCCGCATAGGGGCCTTGGACATCCTCGAAGAACGTCGCGTCAACCGGGCCGGTCGAGTCGTCAAGGGTCAGGAACACCACCCGCCGTCCCGAGCGGACCGGCGGCGTCTGCGTGGCCACCTTGACCCCGGCGACCCACAGCTCGGAGCGGCTGCGCCCTCCGAGCAGCTGGCCGGACCGGGTCACTCCGAGGGCCTTCAGCATCGGGGCGTAGAAGTCGATGATGTGGGCACTGGCATCCAGCCCGAGGATGTCCAGCTCGGCCCTGACCCGCTCCCGCCCGGTCATCTCGGGCAGGCCTGTGGCCATGGTGAGCTCGGGAGCGTCCCCCAGATCGAGGGTGAGCTGAGTGGACTGCGCCCGCGCCGGTATGACGGGCAGCCTGCCTTGGGACTGCGCCGCAGCCAGAAGTCGAACGTCGCACGCCTCGGCGCTGGTCGCCTGCGCCAAGGTCGCTTCGCGGGCAGCGGTGGCAGCCGCGGCCCGGGACGTACGAGATGCCACCCTTCGCCCGGATCGGTGGACCGATCGCGACCAACGGTCGAGCTCAGCCACATGCAACAAGAGGTCGCGGCGGGTCACCCGGCCACGTCTCCCAGTCGTTCCGCTGTCACCGGAGATCCCCATGGCGGCGCTGAGCCCGTAGAGCGAGTCGAACCCCCCGGCCAGGACCAGCCGCTCGACCACTGGGCGACTGACTTGGGCGCGAAGCCAGAAGTCGGCGAGGGTGACGTACTGCTGACAGGCCACGATCTGCTGCACCTCGGCGCCGCTGATGCCCCGGACGTCGGTCAGGGACAGCCTAATGCCGTAGGCACGTCCATCGGGCAGGTCGGCATCCGGCCGCTGCGCAACGGGGGCGTGTCCACCGGCCGGAAGGCCCGCCTCTGCAGTGTCACTGATGTTGTCGCCGTCTGTGTTGCCGCCATCCGTGTTGCCGTCTGGCGACCATGACGCGACCCGTTCCACCCGATAGCTCTCGCCCGAGGCGTTGACGTCCAGTCCCAGGATCGTGATGCCCAGGTTGCGGGCGTCATCCAGGATCAGCCGTTTGGGGTACATACCGGGGTCATGGGTGAGCACGCCGGACAGGAAGGCCGCCGGATGATGAGCCTTGAGCCATGCCGACTGGTAGGTCGGTAACGCGAAAGCTGCCGCGTGGGCCTTGCAGAACCCGAAGGATGCGAACGCCTTGAGAACCTCCCAGATCCGGTCGACCGCGGCCGGCTCGTAACCCCGGGCTGCCGCTGCCGGTCGCCACCAGGCCTCGACGTCCAGCTGACCTTGAGGAGATCCCAGCGCCCTGCGCACCTCGTCGGCCTGGGCCAGGGTGACTCCGGTGGTCTCGGCAACGATCTTGAGCACCTGTTCGTGAAAGACCACGACGCCGTGGGTCTCCCTCAGCGCCGGCTCGAGGCGGGGATGAAGGTACTGCGGCGAGCGCCACTGCTGGCGGGCCAGCAGGAAAGGGGTGATCATGTCGGACTTGACCGGGCCGGGCCGAAACAACGAGATGTCGATGATGAGGTCCTCGAAGGTCTCCGGCCCGAACTTGCCGACCAGCTCGCGCTGGCCAGGACTCTCGATCTGAAAACACCCCAACGTGTGCGCGGACCTGATCAGCCGGAACACCCGGTCATCCTCGAGGCTGACCTGCGCCCGGTCATCGAGGTCGATGCTGATCCCGTCGACCCGGGCCACCTCATCGACAGCATGTGTCTTCGCGGACTGCATGCGGATGCCGAGGATGTCGAGCTTGAGCAGGCCCATGGCCTCGACGTCGTCCTTGTCGAACTGGCTCATCGGGAACCCCAGCCAGCTGGCCTCGACCGGCGTGCGGTCGAGCAGCCCCTTGTTGGACAGGATCACTCCGCAGGGATGCACGGCGATGTGCCGGGGCAGACCGTCGAGTCGTTCCACGAGGTCGAAGAGAACACGCAGGCGAGGAGCATCAAGACCACTGGCCCGTAGCTCGGGCAGCTCGTTCAGGGCGCCCCGGACATCGCGGGCCCTCAGGTGCGGGAACGTCTTGGCGATGACGTCGATCTCGCCCGCCGGCAGTCCGAGCGCGGCGCCGACGTCCCTGATCGCGTGGCGCACCCGGTAGGTGTCCATCATCGACACACACGTGACCCGGTCCCCACCGAAGCGTTCCAGGACGTGCTCGTAGATCTCGGTCCGCCGGGCTGACTCCACGTCGATGTCGATGTCGGGCAGCTGTGCGCGCAGCGGTGAGCAGAACCGCTCCATGAGCAGGCCGTGACGCAGCGGTTCCACCCCGCTGATGCCGAGCAGGTAGTTGACCAGGCTGCCAGCGCCCGAACCTCGTGCCGCCACCCGCACCCCGAGATCACGGATGAGGTCGCACACCGCAGCCACCGTCATGAAATAGGTCGGATAGCCGAGCCCTTCGATGACACGGAGCTCGTCCATGAGCCGGGATTCCACCGCAGACAGCTCGGCCTCGCCTGCTCCCCCGTATCTCGTGGCGACGGCACCCCGACAGCGGGCGGCCAGAACCTCCTGTGGACTTTCGTCAGTAGCAATACCGAGCGCCGATGGCTCCGGCAGGTGCACCGACCCGATGCCGAGGTCGTTGCTCGAGCTCATCGCGCAGGCCCGGGCCAGGGCCACGGTGCCGACCATCAGCTGACGGGCACAGTCGCGTTCGCCGCTCGAGCCGCCACTGACCCCAGCACCTGCGGCACGGGCGACGTCGCAGGCCACGGCATACATCTGGGCTGAGGAGCTGAGATGACCCGCCGTCGTGACCCGGTCGAGATGACGAGTGTCCAGTGGCACGAGGCGGCGGGCAGCATCAAGGACGTCGACGGTCACCGCGCCGTCGGGATCGGCATGGCGGACCGCTGCGGTGAGCACAGCCGGCAGCCCGAGCTCAGTGGCCAGACCCAGCAGTCGGGCGGCGTGCCCGAGGCTGGCGGATGTGCCCTCAGGCCCGCCATGGCACACCACCTCGATGACCACACCACCGCGCGGCAGCAGGTCGACCCACTGGCGCAGCAGCAGACGGGCCCGATCGGGACGGCGCGTCAACAAGGCCCGACCCACGTCAGAGCCCGGCCCGAGGAGGACCACCAGAGCCAGCTGACCGGTCCGCGGGTCGACGGCATGTTCTGCGATGAGCTGGGCACTGGTGACCGGGCGTCCTCGTTCACCGCTGAGGTGGGTCTGGGTCACCAGACGGCACAACCTGCTCCAACCAACGCCAGGGTCGACCCCGGCGCCCTGCCCGCGCGCCAGCACCGTGACCCGTGGGTGCCGGGGATCAACCTCAGCGCCCCCCCGGGCGGGAGTCACGCGACCAGCGTTGGCGCGACTGACCTGTTCCCCTTGCCATGCAACGGTGTTGGGCCTCGCAAAGGTATTGGGCCCTGCGAGGGTAAGGGATCCCCCTGTTCCCACGGCCAAGTCCACACCGAGCACCGGAGCAATGCCGGCCTCGTCGCAGGCCTGCACAAAACGCACAGCGCCATAGAGCCCGTCGCGGTCGGTCAGGGCAAGCGCAGGCTGGCCCAGCGCCGAGGCTCGTTCCACCAACGCCGCAGGAGCCGATGCGCCGTAACGCAACGAGAAGCCGGACGCGACGTGCAGGTGGGCAAAGGCATCGCGCATTCTTCATGTCCCAGATTGTCGGGTCGCAGCCTGGCGTCCGGTCACCGCCACCAGCTCGGGCAGAGGCCGGCTCATGGGAAGCCCGAGTGCCCCCTGAACAAGTTCGAAGAAGGTCTCGGACTGCCGTAGCAGGTCATCGGCCTCGCGCGCACCCGGTCCGGCCGAGCCTCGCTCGAGCGCCGCCCGACGTTTGGCCGAAGCGGCGAAGAACACCGCCCACTCGGTCAGCTCTGGGGCCACCTGCGGCAGCACCTCCCACACGCTGCGCAGCTGCGAGCGCCGGCTGGGTCTGCTACGCGCAGCCAATACTGCGGCCGCAGCCCGCAACGCCGCCAGGTGAGCCTCGACGTAGCGCTCGGCGAGGGTATCGGCGTGGCAGGCCGACAGCAGGCTGCTCCGAGCCCGGTCGAGCAGGTCCAGCGCTGTGCAGGCCAGGGGTGCCCTCGGTGTCGAAGTCATCATCACCACACCGCCTAGTCCGCCACGCGTAGAAGTCGCCAACCGCGCACTGGCCCGTTCATGCCCAGGTCATACACCCCGGTGCCGGCGAGACGACCGGGGCTGGCTTCGACTCGCCATACCTCCTGCTCGAGGCATTCCATGTGCACAGGGCAGTCCGGCCCGTGCGCCGCGGGCACCCCACGGCGGGTGTCGCTGTCGTCCTCATCGGGGTCGAGGGCCTCGCGCCACCACGCCCTGCGCTCTCGCCAGTGCCCGATCACGGCGCGCACGATGTAGAGCCGACCGCGCCACAGGAAGGCCGACGGTGTGCGGTCCGGCGCGCGGTCGTCGCGGTCGATGTCATACCCGCGGTCGATGAGGCCATGGCCGACGCCGGCACCTGCCCGAACCTCGATGGGCTCCTCGTAACGACGCACCATGGCTGGCTCCTTCTGAACGTATGCGGGAGGTTGAAGTCAGTGATCTGTCTGGCCTGTGGCGGGCGGGGTCGAGGCGCCCGCCGCAGAACCAGACATACCGTCGAACGCAGTTTCTAGGACGTGTGTTCGATTGATCTGAATGTACACCGCGCCTCGGACAACCCGTCAAATCCCATCGCTGTTGCCTGCCGCGCCGCTGCCCTTGCCGACGACACCGGGCGACACCGGGCGACACCGCCATAGTCACCAGAGCCGAAGTCCTGAAGCTCGCGGGGCGGCAGCGCCCGAGTCAACCGCTGAGCCGACCGGGGCGATTGCTCTTCCGTCCGAGAACCACGCTGGCTACGGTGCATCCATGACTGACCCGAGCGGCCAGAACGTCCTCGAACATCCTTCGGTGCGACGCGTTGCCGCAGCCCTGGCGTCCTTCGGTGTGCGCGGTCAGATCACGGTCCTCGATGGTGCAGCCCGGACAGCGCGCCAGGCTGCCGATGCTCTGGGCATCGAGATCGCCCAGATCGCCAACTCCCTGGTCTTCAGCGCCCATCGCGAGGACCACAAGATCCGGCCGCTGCTTGTCCTCACCTCAGGAGTGCACCGGGTCGACACCATCAAGGTCGCGGACCTGCTGGAGCTCCATGAGATCTTCCTCGCCGACTCCGAGTTCGTCCGCGAGCACACGGGATTCGCGATCGGAGGCGTAGCCCCCATCGCCCTTCGCCATCCCGTTGAGACCGTCGTTGATGTCTCCCTCAGCCGCTACGACCAGGTCTGGGCCGCTGCAGGACACCCGAACACGGTCTTCCCGACCTCGTATGACGAGCTGCTGCGCCTCACCGGCGGGCACGCTGCCGAAGTCGCCTGAACGCCTGCGTTCAACCTCGGCAGCGTCTCGGAGTCGCCGGCGCAGACAATGCCAACGTTGGGCATCCAGTTCATTGAGGTGCCCGGTGGCCCTCAAGGGTGGTCATCGCCTTGCGGAGCTGAGCGGCGCGCGTGGTGACGGTGCGGGCCGTTGCGAGTTTCATGATCACGGCGTACTGCTGGGTCTTGCTGAGTGCCTCGAATGCCTGCGCCGCCCCAGGGCTCGCCGCCAGGGTATCCAACAGATCGGGTGGGATGGTGACGTTGCGTTGCGACTGGTAGGCGGCGGCCCACCGGCCGTCGGCCTTCGCGGCCTCGACTTCGGCAAGCCCGGACGGTCGCATTCGTGCAGCTGCCTGCAGCTGTTCGACCTTGGCGACGTTGATCTGCGACCAGCGGCTGCGGCGCCGCCGGGGCACGTACTTCTGCAGGTAGTACACCTTGTCGCATGACTTGCGCTGGCCCGAGATCCAGCCAAAGCAAAGGCCGACGTCGACCGCTTCGTCATCGGTCAACGACGCGACGCCTGAGCCGTTCTTTGCGATCTTGAGCCACACCCCGACCTGCAGCTCGACATGCGCGTCCAACCACGTCTCGAACTGCGCGACGTCGCGGAATGCGATCACCATGGCTTCGTCTGCGGCAGGCCTGGTCAAACTGCGTCGCACACTCCCATGTCGGAAAGTGTCGCCTACTGCGGTGGCATCGGGCTAGTTCGTGTGGGTTCTCATCTGGCTCAGCGGTGCCAGTTCCTCTCCCAACGTATCGCTGCCGCTACCGGGCGGCTGTGGTCGCTGTATTGTGGCCGGCCCAAGGTGCGCGCGAGGAACCCGAGGGCGATCCCGCCCACCGCGATGGCGGCGGCGGCCCACAGGATGATGGTGAACACGTGGATGACGAGCGTGAGCATGTTGTCCTTCTTCTCCCCTGCG
>JBBQUB010000030.1:0-19080 GCA_038212865.1 Actinomycetales bacterium | reverse complement strand
CGCAGAGAGATTCGCCTTCCCAGTGAGGACAGTGTGGCCAATCCGAACGAAGTGACAGCGGTCTGTTACTCCATTGTCGTACCGGCGTACAACGAGTCCGAGTCGATTCCTGCGCTCATCGAAGATCTCGTCACGTTGATGGGCGAGCTCGACGGAACCTGTGAGGTGCTGATCGTCGATGACGGCAGCACGGACGGCACCTATGAGATTGTTCGGGCCGCGCACGAGAAGGACCCACGGTTCAGGCCGATCCGGCTCTCCCGCAACTTCGGCCACCAGGTGGCCTTGACCGCAGGGATGGTCCGCTCGCGAGGCGCCGCGGTCGTGACGATGGATGCGGACCGCCAGCACCCGGCCGAGACCGTGCTCGAGATGGCAAAGCACTGGCGCAACGGATACGACGTCGCCTACGGGGTCATGGTGGGCCGACCCTCCGAGTCCGCCTTCAAGAGGCTGACCTCGGATGGGTTCTACAAGCTGATCAATGCCATGAGCGATACGCCGATGCCGCCCAATGCCGGCGACTTCCGGCTGCTCGACCGGCAGGTGGTGGACGCGTTCCTGCGGATGCCCGAGCGCAGCCGATATATCCGCGGAATGATCAGCTGGCTGGGATTCGAGCAGGTTGGCGTTCCCTATGCCTGTGCGCCCCGTCACGGGGGCAAGAGCACCTACACGCCCAGGCGCATGGTCAAGTTTGGCGTCGACGCCATCCTCAGCTTCTCCACCTCCACCCTTCGGCTGGGTCTGGGACTGGGTTTCATCATCTCCGGTCTTTCCGTCCTCTTCGGGTTGGCCACCATCGCGATGCGGCTGACCTCCCAGACGGTCCCCGGCTGGGCGACGACCGTCGTAACCGTGTCCTTCCTCGGCGGCGCCCAGCTGATGGTGATGGGGATCATCGGCGAGTACGTGATCCGCATCTATGACGAGGTCAAGAGCCGACCGCTCTTTGTCACCCAGAACGGGACGCTGGGCGAGCGAGCGGGCCGACGCCTCCCTCCACCACAGCAATATGATCAAAACCCCTGACCGGCTTAGGCATGCCAGCAAACCAGCTTTGAGGAGCCGATCAACTGATGCAGCAGAGCCCCGCCTCATACCCGCCTCTTGTGCCCTCCCGGTGCCTTGTCTGCGACGGCGCCCTCGCGCCGAGTCCGCGGCTGCCCGGCCTGAACACGTGCTCTGGCTGCGGGTTCGTCACCGCAGACCTGGCCCTGAGCGACGACGAGCTGAGCGCGCTCTACGGTGCCGACTACTTCCACGGTGATGAGTACGCCGACTACGTGGCCGAAGGTCCCGAGCTGCGGGAGAACTTCCGCCGGCGGATCGAGACCCTGCTCAGGTACCAGCCCGAGAACGAGCGCGAGCGACTGTTCGAGATCGGCGCGGCCTACGGGTTCTTCCTCGACGAAGTGAGCTCTGCCTACAAGCAGGTAGCCGGTATCGACATCTCTGAGGCCGCCGCCGAGTTCGCCCGGACGGATCTTGGGGTCGACGTTGTCGCAGCCGACTACCTCAAGCAGGTGCTCCCCCAGCAGGTGGACACGCTCTGCATGTGGGACACCATCGAGCACCTCAGGCACCCTCGCGAGTTCATCGAGAAGGCTGCTCGCGACGTGCGCCCAGGCGGACTGCTGGCCCTGACCACGGGGGACATCGACAGCCTCAATGCACGGGTGCGCGGCCGCCGCTGGAGGATGATCCACCCGCCCACGCATCTGCACTACTTCTCAAGTCGCACCCTCGTGCGTCTGCTGGACTCCGCGGGCTTCGATGTCGTGCACCTCGAGACGGCAGGCAACACCCGCTCGATCCGTGGCATCCTCTACGCCATCCTGGTGTTGCGCGGCGGCCGCACCCGGCTGTTCGATAAGATCAAGGCCCTGCCCGGCCTCAGCCAGAGCATCACGCTGGACCTGCGCGACATCGTCTACATCATCGCGCGTCGCAGGTCGTGAGGTCAGGTCGCGGACTCCCTTTCATCGGGCTCCTCGGGGGTGTCCTGACGGCAGCCCTCGTGCCCCTCGTGTTTCTCGGCCTGTATGTGAGACCTACGTCGGACGACTGGTGCCTGGTCCCGCTGGCCCGCTCAGGCGGTTTCAACGCAGTCGTGGCCGATGTCTACGAGCTCCAGAACGGGCGGCTGGGCAATGCCGCAGCGCTCGGGATGATCTTCACGACATACGACCTCTCATCCAAGATCCTGCCCGGGATCGTGCTCGTCCTGCTCCTGCTCACCTTCGTCGGGATCTGGCGGGCTCTGTTCATCTACGCCTTCGGGACCGAGAAGCTCGTCGCCTCAGTGGGCGGGGCCGCGCTGGCCGCAGGTACCGTCCTTGCCCTTCTGCTCGGCAAGCCGCACCGGTACCAGACGCTGTACCACGCTCCAACGGTCGTCTCACACACCATGCCGCTGATGATCGCGGGCGTGATCGTGTTGGTGGTTCTGGCCCTGCACCACCGCGGCCGTATCTGGCCGGCGGCAGCTGCTGCTCTGCTCGGTGGGGCCGTCCTGGGAACATTCAACGAGGCATTCACCGGCGTCGCCCTCGTGTCCGTCGTGGCCGGTCTGGCGCTGTGGTGGTTGCTCCCCCGACACGCCATCCCCTGGGTTGTCGTCGTATCGGGCGGCGTCGGGCTGCTGTTGGGGTTCGCATCGGTCCTTACCTCACCGGGGTCACGCAACCGGCAGCAGCTCATCCACGGCGGCTCGCTGTTCAGCATCGACCTGATCCACCAGACGCTGACCGCGTGGTTTCGAGTGGTGAGCACCGCCTTCACAAGTGGCGAGGGCGCGGTGCTGTTGCTCGTATCCGCGGCCGTGGGCCTGTGGCTGGGAGCTGGCATTCGTCGGATCGGGCGTCGTCATTCCACCCACTTCTATGTCGCCACCCTGGTCGTGCCGGCGCTGTGGGCGTTGACCGCTTCCTTTGGCGCAACCTTCGTCCTGGTCTACAGCTTCAACGGAAAGCTCATCGGCCGCGAGCGCGCGTGGCCGAGCATCACGGTGTCCCTTCTGCTGGCCGCGTCCTGGTATGCCGTGCTGCTCGGTCAGCTGGCAGCCAGAAAGGTCGCAAGCACGAAGTCCTTTTCAGCGCGACGATGGGTGGCTGTGGCGGGGGCGGTGGTCTCGGCCCCGGCTCTGGTACTGCTCGCGCTGGGTGGCCTCGACCTCATTCGCGACGAGCACGACCTCGCCACGGTGATGAAGGCACGCAGTGTCGCCTGGGACAGACAACAGACCGTGATTCACCGGAAGATTGCCGCAGGTGCGAAGTCGATCGTCGTGTCCCCGTTGCCCATTGACGGGCTGTACGAGCCCTTCTACCCCAACACCAGGTCCGCGTGGCCGGCATCCTGCGCCCCGGACTTCTACGGTGTCGACCAGGTAGTGCATCCACCGGTGGCTCGGAAGTGACAACCCAACGTCGGGTGCTCGGCGCCCTGTGGCACGGCGGCCGTCGCGGTGAGTGGTTGCGATACGCCGGCGTCGGTGTCGTCAACACGGCGTCCTACTACATCATCTTTCGGCTGCTCCATCCGTTCATGCCATATCTGGTGGCCCACGCGTTGGCGTTTGCGGTCTGCATCGTCATCTCGTTCTTTCTCAACTGCGCGGTGACCTTTCACGTGGCGCCGACGTGGCAACGTTTCCTCCGCTTCCCCCTGTCCACACTCACGACGTTCATCGTCATGACGGTCGGTGTCAGCGTGCTGGTCGAGGGGGTGGGCGCCGACCCGAATGTGGCCTCCCTGGTCAGCGCTCTCGCTGCGGTTCCGCTGTCGTATGTGATCTCCCGGCTGCTCCTGGTCGGTCATCTCCGGCACTGACCCCGTCGCTATGGTTGGTGGGCGATGAACAGACCCGAGGTGGACCGATGATCGGCCGCGTGCTGATGCTGGTCTGGACCGGGGTCAGCACCGACACCCGGGTACTGCGGGAGGCGCGCACCCTGGTCGAAGCGGGCTGGTCGGTGCACATCATCGGACGTGCCGTGCCAGCAGATTTTGTTGCCCCTCAGGGGATTTCGGTTTCCAGCGTCGGGGCGCCCCCGTCGGCAGACGGCCGCAAGCGTGAGCTCAACTTCCTCGAGCGGACCGCCAGGTGGCTGCTGCTGCCCGAGCACGTCGGGATTCGCCTGGCCGCCTGGCAGCGGGCCGCCCTGATTGAGGCTCGCAACCATCGGGCGGACGTTATCCACGCCCATGACTTCACGGCGCTGGCCGTCGGCGCCTCGTTGTCGGATGAGTGGGGTGTTCCGCTGGTCTACGACAACCACGAGCTGTGGTCCGGACTTCCGCGCGTGGGTCGTCCCACGCCCTGGAGAGCGCGGCGGGAGGCAAGGCTCGAAGCCAGGCTGGGCGCCCGGGCGACCGTCGTGCTCACCGTCGGCGAGGGTGTGGCCAACGCCCTTCGCGAGCAGTACGGCTGGAGCGACATCCGCATCGTTCGCAACACCTTCCCCCGGGTGAAGGCACTCGCGCAGCGCGCAGGTGGGCCGAACGGGGCAGTGTATGCAGGCCGGATCGCGCCCTACCGCGAGCTCGAGGTCATCGCCACCGCCAGCCGGTCGACATCCCTGCCCATCACCCTCATCGGCCCGGCCGACGCACAGTTCCTCAGCAGGTTCGACCCGGGCCTGACCAGGATCGAGGAGAGCCTGCCTGCGGACGAGGTCGACGCGGTTCTGGCAGAAGCAGGCTTGGCGCTGGTCACCCACTCTGACCGTTGGGTCAACCACCGGCTGGCACTGCCCAACAAGCTGTTCCATGCGGTCCGCGCCGGGGTGCCGGTTGTCGCTACCGACGTCGGAGAGCTCGCTCGCACGGTTCGGGAGCATGATCTGGGAGAGCTCTACCGTCCCGGTGATGCCGAAGATCTGGTGCGCGCGATCGAGCGCGCGATCGAGCGCTACGCCGAGCTCCAGAAACGCGTACGCGACGCCGCCGGCGCGCTGTCGTGGGACACGGACGGCCGCGCTTTGGTCGATGCGTATGCCACGTTGCGAGCTTCGCCACCGCAGGCGGGTATCCTCAATCGACAAACCGACCGCGAAAACGAGGGTACGTGAGCAGTCAATCCATCTCTCCTGAGGACGAGTTCCTCGGTGAGCACCACGTCTACGAGCCTCACCGCGCGGGTCTGCCCAAGATGCGTCCCTACTTCCGGGAGCTGTGGCGGCGCAAGTCCTTCGCTTTCGAGCTCTCGCACACCGAGATGCACGCAGCCAACACCGACACGTTCTTCGGTCAGGCGTGGCTCGTCATCAACCCGCTGTTGCTGGCCTCGGTGTACTTCGTGCTCGTTGACATCGTCTCCGGCAGGTCCCAGAAGCCGCTGTTCTTTGCTCACCTGACGTCTGGCCTGTTCCTTTTCTACTTCATCTCCGGCTCGATGATGCAGGGGGCCAGCTCAGTGGTCAGCGGCGGGCGCCTGATCATGAACACCTCGTTCCCCAAGGCGCTGCTGCCCATCTCGGCCACCTACACGGCCTTCCGGCGCTTCCTGCCGACAATGATCGTCTTCGCCGTTCTCGCCCTGGTGGCGCGACTGCCGATCGGCCTGCAGTTGCTGTGGGTTCCGGTCATTCTGCTCGAGGCGGTCTGTTACGGCCTGGGTCTGGCCATGTTCTTCTCGACGCTTCAGGTCTACTTCCGTGACACCAAGGCCTTCCTGCCCTATGCCGTGCGCATCTGGCTCTACCTGACACCGATCCTGTGGTTCGCCGACGCGGCCCCGGAGCGAATGCAGCCATTCCTGCCGCTCAACCCCCTCTACGGGATCATGGGCTCATGGAGTGAGGTCCTGATCCAGGGAAACGCACCGGCACCGAACCTGCTCCTGCTCGGCGGGGCGCATGCTGCGCTCACGCTGATCGTGGGCGGACTCTTCTTCATGTCCAGGGAGCGTGAGTTCGCTGTCCGCATCTGAGATTTCAGCAACCGATCTCTCCGCATCCGGCGCGAAGGCGGACGACGCGGTCAGAAAGGCACCCGTCGGCAAACCTGCGATCAGCGTCCAGGATCTGGATCTCACCTACCGCACGAGCGTCGAGGCACGGCCGACGCTGAAGGGAGCGATCATCCGGCTCGGTCGACCCAACCGCTCGGTCCGCGTGATCGAAGCCATCAAGGATGTGTCCTTCGACGTCCCCAAGGGTGCGGTGCTCGGCATCATCGGCGCCAACGGCGCCGGCAAGTCGACGCTGATGCGCGCTGTCGCCGGCATCCTGCCGCCCACCAAGGGCAAGATCGAGATCCACGGCCGGGTCAGCACGCTGCTCGCACTCGGAGTCGGCTTCAACGGTGCGCTCACCGGCCGACAGAATGTTGTCCTCGGCAGCCTGGCAGCAGGCCTGACCCGGGCCCAGATCGAGCTGAAGTACGACGAGATCGCCGCGTTCGCCGAGCTCGGCGACTTCATGGACATGCCGATGCGCACCTACTCCTCAGGCATGTACAGCCGGCTCGCCTTCTCCGTGGCGGTCAACATGGATCCGGACATCCTGCTGATCGACGAGGCGATGTCGGCCGGTGACGCGAAGTTCCGCAAGAAGGCCTCCACCCGGATGATGGACCTTGCCCACAACGCCGGCACCATGTTGCTGGTCAGTCATGCCCTCGGCACCATCAAGGACATGTGCAGTGAGGCCATCTGGCTGCACAAGGGCAAGCTCATCCAGAGGGGTCAGCCCGACGAGATCGTTGCGGCATACACCAAGTTCCTCGAGGTCGGCGAGGACGCGCTGACCCTCGAGGACATCTGACCCTGCAGGTGTCGATCCCTGACGTCAGCGTCGTCTCGAGCGGTCACGACGTCGCTGATGCGCGCCTTCACCGTGAGGTGCGCGCGCTCTTGGAGGCCGGGCTGACCGTTGAGGTCATGGGACTCGGCGATGCCGGAGCGGCTCCCCCGGGCGTTCCCGTGCGGGTGTGGCTGCGCGGGTCGATGGTCGCTCGGGCACGACGCGCGGTCTGGCTGCCGTTCGTCGCCCGCGGACGCGTCCTGTTTCTGCTCGACCCGGACACCCTGCCGAGCGCACTGCTCGTACGACGGCTGCGCGGTCGCGCGGTCGTCGCCGATGTCCACGAGGACTACGTCGCCTTGTTGAGTGACCGAGAGTGGGTGCCGAAGTCGTTGCGCGGCCTCCTCACCTGGCTGACCGCGCGTTGCGTCGCTCTGGCAGGACGAGCCGATGTCACTGTCGTGGCCGACGACCACGTCCCGCCCCTGCAGGAGGCCACTCGACGGCGGATCGTGGTTACCAACCTGCCGGACCTCTCGATGCTGCCACCGGCCGACCGCCTCGTGGCCACCGGTTGGCACGCCCTTTACGTGGGCGACCTGCGCGCTTCGCGCGGGCTGGACGACATGCTGCGTGCCGTCGCGGGCGCCCCCGGATGGCACCTTGACCTGGTCGGCCCGGTCGCGCCGTCCGAACGCGAACGAGCGCAGCGGCTCCTGGGCCCAGAGCTCGACGGACGGGTCACCTGGCATGGTCGGCTCCCGCCCCGGGAAGCGTGGCAGCTCGCAGCCGGTGCCAAGGTGGGGCTGGCCCTGTTGCACGACACTCCTGCCTTCCACGAATCCGTGCCGACCAAGGTCTATGAGTACCTCGCCTGCGGGCTGGCCGTCCTGGCCACCCCGCTGCCCCGCGTCTCCCAGCTCCTGGGCGAGAGCCGCGGAGGCCGCACGGTTCGCGATGCCGACCAGGCCGCCGAGGTTCTGCGCGGATGGTCCGGCAATGATGAGCACGAGCTGTTGGCTCATCGCACCGAGGGTCTGCGGTGGGCGAGGGCAAAGATGTACGGCCCGTCGCCGTACCTGCGGCTGGCAGCCGAAGTGAGCGACGTCATCAGGAGGCAGAAGTGACCCAAGGTCGCCTTGCAGTGGTCGCGGACGTCCGGGCGCAGTACGACGACCGGGCGATGGAGCTCGCGCGCGCTGCAAGGGTCGCTGGCTGGCAGGTCGAGCTGCTGCTCATCGCATTCGGGACGCGCCAGGCCGAGCTCGACGGCGAGGACGGCATTCGCGTGACCAGGGTGGGAGCCGACGGCGCGGTGCCAACACCGCGGGCTGTGGAGCTACGCGCCCTGGACGACCGAGTGGCCGTGCTCACCGCGCGACGCGTCGCCCTGGACCGCGGGGGCGAGCCCCGACGGTCGGTGCGGCGCACGGCAATTCGCGCCGCCCTGCGCAAGGCACGGTCAATGCGTGACGAGCTGGCGGCCGACCCGGCCAGCCAGGGCGATCCGGTCGCGGCGGCCGCGGCTGAGCTGGCACGGCTGAGCGAAAGGCTGGCGAACCCCCTGCGCCAGCTGAAGGCCGACGTCATCGTGGTCGCAGGACCCTGCGCTCTCGAGCTCGCCACCGAGGTTGCCCCCGGCCATGTGGTCTATGACCGAAGGCCTTCCGTCACGGCCACCGAGCCGGCCTGGGACGCAGTAGTAGCTGCGGTCGAGGAGCGCGTCGCCCCCCGGCTGGCTGCGGTCGTCGACCAGGCCTCCGTGACCGCCGACCCGATCGCCGCAAAGGTTGCCCGGCTACGGGTCCCCGAGCCGGTTGACGGCTCGTGCGACTGGACTCGGGCGCTCGATCTTGCCGCCAGCCTGATTCCCGCAGCGGCCGGCGCCACCCCTGCCCCGGAGGCAACCGCTGGCGGCCACCCAGCCGCGACCCTGCCGAAGAGCGCTCCCGTGGTGCTCGGTATCACCCCGGCAAACTTTGCGGGCCAGGGGTGGGCTTGGGCGCGGAGCGCGGAGCGGAACCTGAGCGACGTGACTGCGCAGGTGGTGGCCAACCCTGGCGGCTATGGCTTTCGCGCGGACGTGGCCATGACATCTGAGCAGGCCGCGGACCTCGACTGGCAGCTGGGTCAGGCCCGACGCGTCCTGGCCGGATGGACCCACGTCCTGTCCGAGTCGGTAAGACCCGTGCTCGGACAGCTCAACGGAAGCACCCTTTCCGGAGACATGGCCGCGCTCCGTCGAGCCGGCGTGCACGTCGCTGCGGTATGCCACGGCTCGGAGATTCGCCGCCCCTCCCACCATCAGGCGACGTACCCGTTCTCGCCGTTCGTGGGTGACTGGGACGGGCTCCTTGAGCTGCGTCAGCGCGCCGATCGCAACCGGGCGATCCTGCATGCACTCGACATCCCGGTCTTCGTCTCGACGCCAGACCTGCTGGATGACGTGCCCCACGCGCGCTGGCTGCCGGTCGTCGTGGATGACAAGGACCTCGTCCCGGCGCCGCCACCGTTCCAGCGGGACGTGCCGGTAGTGCTGCATCTGCCGAGCAGCCCCCGGCTGAAGGGCACCGCCGTGATCGACGCCCTGGGTCAGCGGCTGGCGCACGAGGGTCTGATCGAGTACCGCAGCCTTCGCGATGTCCCCGCGTCCTCGACGGCGGAGCTGATCCGCGACGCCGACGTCGTCGTCGACCACATCGTCATCGGCAACTACGGGGTGCTCGCCTGCCAGGCCATGGCTGCCGGCCGCCTGACCGTCGGGCATATTCACCAACGCGTGCGCCGCCGAGTGGGGCGTCCGGTGCCCGTGCTCGAGGCCACGCCGCTGACACTTGAGACTGTGCTTCGCTCGGCGCTTGCAGACCCGGCAACGACTGCCCACCTGGCAGCCAGCGGGCCGCAGTTCGTACGGGATCTGCACGACGGGCGCGTCTCAGCGCGCGTATTGGCTACGTTCCTGGGTGCGTCGTGAAGGCGCGCTCGACGATGCCGACATAGACCTCCACAGCATCCAGACCCGCCGCCTCTATCGCCATCGGGAGCAGCGAGGTCTCGGTCATGCCGGGAGAGACGTTGGCCTCAAGGAACCACGGACGCTCATCGGCGTCGATGATCAGGTCAACCCGACTGAGGTGCCGATGACCCAGCGTGCGATAGGCGGTGAGGCTGGCCGCCGCCGCTGATGCGGCCGCAGAGTCGCTCAGCCGGGCCGGGGTGAAGAACTCGGTGGCCCCTGCGGTGTAGCGGGCCTCGTAGCTGTAGACCCCGCCGTCGGGCACGATCTCGACGGCTGGAAGCGTCCGGACCTCGCCGTGCTCGTCCTCCACGATCGAGAGCGCAACCTCGACACCCTCGACAAACTGCTCAATCATCGCAATATCACCGTAAGCATAAGCGGTGACCATCGCGAAGGGGAGCTCGGCCGCGGACCGAACAATGGTCAGGCCCAGGGCCGAGCCTCCATGAGCCGGCTTCACGGCCAGCGGCAGTCCGAGCGAGTCGACCACTGACTCCAGGAGTGCCGGCGCACCGAGCTCACGGAAGGTGGCGTGGGAGAGCGCGACACCGGCCGGGGCCGAGACGCCCGCAGCGCCGACCAATGCCTTGGCGACGGGCTTGTCCCACGTGAGGCGGCACGAAGCCGGGCGAGATCCGACGTACGCAATGCCCAATGATCCCAACACATCCCGTAACGCACCGTCTTCACCCGTGGCGCCGTGCAGCACCGGCCAGATGACCTCGGGGCGGGTATTCTTGATCGCTGCGAGTAGTGCCCCATCCACGTCGCGGACGTGGGTCTCGGCTCCTGAGCGGTTGAGCGCGTCAGCGACGCGCCGGCCCGAGCGCAGCGAGACGTCTCGTTCGTGACTAAGGCCGCCGGCCAAGACCAAGACCGCCCTGACGTGTCTCATCTAGATATCCTCATCGCGTTGGGAGCGGTGGCATTGGCCCTGCCGGAACCAGGAAACGGGGTAGGCCCCATGGAGCATGGAAGAATCTCATCCTGGGCATCACGAGAGGTCCGGAGCCGGGAACTGCACGCCGGTGGACAGCCCCGTGCCGTCGGTGCTGGCGTCAAAGGGGCCGAAGGTCTCGAGCAGCTCCAGCTCGGTCTGCACCACGCCGGCGAACCGGCGCACACCTTCGCGGATACGGTCCGGGTCGGGGTAGCAGTAGGACAGCCTCACGTTGCGATGGCCGGTGCCATCGGCGAAGAAGGCCGTGCCCGGCACATAGGCCACTCGCTCGGTGACCGCGCGCGGCAGCATCGCCTTGGAGTTGAGGCCTTCGGGCAGGGTGAGCCAGACGTAGAAGCCGCCGTCCGGGTGGGTCCAGGTTGCCTGCGGCAACAAGGCGCGCAGTGACTCGATCATGGCGTCACGGCGTTCTCGGTAGAGATCGCGGTAGACCTTGATCTGAGCCTTCCAGTCACAGGTGGCCAGATAGGTGGACACGGTCATCTGCGCGTAGGCCGAGGGGCACAGGATCGCCGACTCGCTTGCCAGCACTAGCTTTTCACGGATTGCGTGTGGTGCCAGCGCCCAGCCCACGCGAAGCCCCGGCGCGAAGGTCTTGGAGAAGGACCCGAGATAGACGACCCCTTCTTCGGACAGGGTGCGCATGGCGGCATACGGCTCGCGGTCGAAGCCGAGCAGACCGTAGGGGTTGTCCTCGAGCACCAGGATGCCGTGACGCGAAGCGATCTCGACGATCTGGGGCCGCCGTTGGACAGAGAGCGTGGTTCCGGCCGGGTTGTGGAAGTTCGGGACGGTGTAGAGAAACTTGATCCGCTTGCCGTCAGCCAGGAGTCCGAGGATCCGCTCCTCGAGCGCCTCCGGGACGAGTCCGTCTTCGTCGGAGGCGACGTGGGCAACCTGCGCCTGGTAGGCCGCGAAGACACCCAGAGCGCCGACATAGCTCGGCGCCTCGGCGAGCACCACGTCCCCCGGGTCGATGAAGATGCGGGTCACGAGGTCCAGAGCCTGCTGGGAGCCGGTCGTCACCACGATGTCGTCGGCGTGTGCGGAGATCCCCTCAAGCGCCATGACCTCCAGGATCTGCTCACGCAGCGTCGGGTCGCCCTGTCCGGAGCCGTACTGCAGTGCCGTCAGCCCGTGGGTCGCCAACATCTGCGCCACTGCGGCCGCGACGGTGTCCATCGGCAACGCCGAGAGGTACGGCATACCGCCGGCGAGGGAGACGACCTCGGGACGTGAGGCAACGGCGAACAACGCGCGGATCTCGGAGGCGTTCATCCCCGCCGTGCGCTCGGCGTAGGACTTCATCCACGGGTCGAGTCGCGACCCGTGGGGGTGCTCGGGGACCTGCGCCTCGTGACCGGGCGGGTGGTTCATGACCAACGTCCTCTCCCTGTCGTCACGGGCGGATCGAACCCAGGGGTATGCCGCGCCGGACGGCGCGTGGTAGGAGTCTCCCATGCAAGTTCCGGCTGGGAGCGGACCGTCTCGTGATCGCTATGGGTCTTACCTCGGGGGTCGCCCTGACCACCGCCGTGCCCGGGACGTGGCGTCGTGAACGGCGGTGGGCGTGAGGTCCTTTCGTTGACCCTGGACCGGCTGCAGGACCTGCCGGAACCATGCGTCTCCTGCATCTTCTGGGAGCTCAACCCCGCGCTGGCCGCCGCGTCCATCGCGCGTGGTGAGCCGGGCCTGGACAAGGAGTCATGGCTGTCCGCGGCGCTGCTGGATTGGGGCAGCGTCGGCCAGATTGCCTACGTCGACGGGGTGCCGGCCGGCTACGTGACCTATGCCCCGCCGCACCTGGTGCCACGGGCGACCGCGTTCCCGACCGCCCCTGTGTCGGCCGATGCGGTGATGCTGATGGCGGCCCGCGTGGTCGACGACTTTGCCGACCAGGGAATCGGACGGGTTCTCATCCAGAGCGCGGCCAAGGACGTGCTGCGTCGAGGGGTCCGGGCGCTCGAGGCGTTCGGATACATCGGAGGGTCAAACTCTCCGAAGGCCGCGTGTGTCATCCCGGCAGACTTCCTGACGGCGGTGGGTTTCAAGACCGTACGGGAGCACCGCACCTATCCCCGTCTGCGTCTGGACCTGCGCAATGCCCTGACCTGGCGCGAGGACGTGGAGGCAGCGGTCGAGCGCCTGTTGGCTTCGGTCCGGACGCCGGCGCTGAGCCCCCCTCGCCGAGCCTGAGCCCATCCACGACAACCGCCGCCGCCATGCGGTCAACGACCTGGTCAGACTCCGGAACCTTCGCGCTCCTCCTGCCCGGCGTCCCCGTCGTCCTCACCGCCGCGACGGACACGACCGGCCTGTTCGCGGCGATGAACATCGACCGGTGAGGTCCTCACCCACCGGGGCAAAGACCTCTACTCGCCAGGGAGCGTAGGGTTTGGCCACCGGGGGCGGTCACCTGGCCGGCGGCCATAGCGTGGCCCCTCCGTCTTACGGGGACGGTCCTTCACGATCAGCCCAGGAGGGGATCGATGCAGACTCTCGTTGCCTATGTCGGTGTGAACCCGAGTTCGAACGCAGAAATCGAGATCGCCAAAGGCCGGGTGAACGGCACTACGAGGATCTCTGGCAGACGCCCCCTTCGTTCCATGAGTCGCGGCTAGAAAACGCCGGGTTGCTCATGTGGAACGCGAAGAACAGCCCCTCGTTATGGCCCGCTTGGTCGCAGACCCCCGAGGCCACAGTCGCCTCAATCTACGTGCCGGTGGGTTTTGAGCGTCTCGCCGGGCCTGCTGCCTCCCTGCACGACTCACCGAGCCTGGTGGCGAAAGCGCTGATCAAGGCTCCGCACAAGATCTTCGATATCGGGGCGCCGTTCGTGCTCGTCACCATCGATGTCCAGCGAGCGACGATGGATCTGTTCACGGATATGTTGGGCGTCGGGCGGCTGTTCGAGGTCCGCATGGACGGCGGCTGGGTATGGAGCAATCGACCCGTCGCCGCTCTCCAGTTCGCGGGGATTCACGCCTCCGCGGATCAGGCTGGCTGGGAGCATTCGGCAGCAGCAGATGAGTTCTTCGGATACACCACTGCGTATGCAGGAGTCCGGGTGATCGACGCTGCGACTCATGTGCACTGGGATGGCAGATCCCGCAAACGTCGGGTGTCCGTCATCGATCCGACGGCATCGTGGGCGGGCGCCATCACTCCGACCCAAGGACCTGGTGGCCTCATTGAAGCGGCGGCAGACGGGCTTCGCCAGGCGGCACAGTCAATCGGGCGCCTGTACCAAGGGACACCTGTTGTTGATCTCAGTGGTGGTCGAGACTCCCGCTTGGTGGCGGCAACGTTCCTGGCGAGCGGCACTGAGATCACTCTGGCTTCGCACGATGGCGTGCCGGGGGATCTGGCGACCGCGAGGCAGCTGGTCGACCTCCTCGAGTCACCCGTCGAGCATGAGATTCAGCACACCCAGACAGGCGGCAAGGCCCAATCGGTTCCACTGGCTGCACTGCAGTCAGCTCGCAAGTGGCACAGCTACGCCGAAGGCACTCGTCCTTCCAGCTTCCTGGCGCACCGAGCCCCCGATTACATCGATGCGAACACCAGGGTGGTTATTGGCGGAGTAGGTGGGGAGGTCGCTCATGGCTTCTACTACCCGGGTGATCTGGCCAAGCTCGAAGGGCTGCCGTTGGAGGAAAAGCTTCGCCAGTATGCGATGCGCATCGTCTCTCGTCATGGACCCGTCCCCGGAGCGTCAGCCCAGTCGCGGTTGACTGTGGAGGAGCACATTCTGGGGGTGCTGAGGGGCATCGCCTCATGGGGGGTCTCTGACGCCACTGTTCTGGACCACTACTACCTTCGCGAACGGCTGAGGCGCTGGGGTTCGTCGGGGGAGCGCATCGGGACAGTGTCTCCGCTGCTCAACCAGGACTTCATGGCGGCGGCTCTGGCACTCTCAGCGGAGCAGAGAACGGCCAACTTCCTCCACCGAGACATCATCCGCGAGCTGTTGCCGCAGTGGGCTGATGTCCCCTTCTTCCCCTCCGAGGTCCCCCCAGCGACCGCCGGAGCAGCCCCGACCCCGACCCCGACCCCGACCCCGACCCCGACCCCGACGATCGCACCTCGCGTCATTCGGCTGGGCGACTCTGTCGATCACGAGGCGATCGGTTCGCTGTTGGCGGACACGGACGCCTGGGCGGGAGCGTTCGACCCCGACCTGGTGCATGGGTTGTGGCATCGCTCCGTCGCGGGTGAGACAAGAGCTCGCGACGAGTCCGTCCTGCGTCGAGTGGTCTGGCGAGGGGCCTTCGAGGATCACCTGGCTGATGCCAACGGGACGTTTCGCCCGGTGCATCGGCGGGCGAGTGTGCCCCGTCCCGCACTGCCCCAGCCCAAACGTCTGCCACCTCCTTCGCGGGCGCCGGCAAACGACATTGCCGCCAAGGTTCGTCGAAACGCTGCCGTGAAGTTGATAGGGCACTCAGCGGCATGGCGCGCGACCCGCAAGACGCCGATCGGACGGGCCGTCAGGAGGGCTTTGGCGCTGGGCGACCGAGAACGACGGGGGCGCCCTGGTCCTCCATCTGCGAAATAGTCTGGTCGTCTCCACTCATGCCACTGATGACTGCAACGGCCTTGCCGGCGACCGAGACTCAAGCGGGCTGAGTTTACGCGGATGGCTGCCTCGGCGACGCCTGCCGCATCGCAAAATAGTGCAGGCGAAGGCGTTGCCGTGGGCCCCGTTGGTGTCTCAAACCAGGAGATCCCTCGCCGCTGCGAGGTCGACTCCGTGCGGGAGCACCGCACCTATCCCCGTCTGCGTCTGGACCTGCGCAATGCCCTGACCTGGCGCGAGGACGTGGAGGCCGCGGTCGAGCGCCTGTTGGCTTCGGTCCGGACGCCGGCGCTGAGCCCCCCTCGCCGAGCCTGAGCCCATCCGCGACAACCTTGTTGCCCTGAAACCACCGAATCGGCACCTCGCGGTGCTCGAAACCGTGGTTTCGCCGCAACACGCGAATGGCGCCGACATGACAGGGGATCCGCGCCGGCAGTCCTGATGCGAGCTCGGTCAAAGTAAGGTGCTGCCATGGTCGTGCTCATGGTGGCGGTGCTCGGGGTCGCCACGATGTTGGTGATGTGGCGTGAGGGCAGGTCCCACCGCTCTGGCGCCTGGGCACGTCCGCTGCAGTGGGGCGCCCTGCTTGCCGCTCTGGCTGCCGCCGTCGCCGTGTGGTCGACGACCTGGTCAGACTCCGGAGCCTTCGCCCTCCTCCTGCTCGGCGTCCCCGTCCTCCTCACCGCCGCCTCCCTCGGCATCCCTGAGCGGGCCCGGTGGCGGCGGGTCGGTGTCTGGCTCTTCGCACTCCTGCTGCTGTGGTGGGCGCTGTTGCTCGGCCTGGGAGTCGGCCTCGTCTTCGTCCCCGCGGCCCTGCTACTGCTGGCGGCGGCGACGGCCCCGAACAGGGACCTGCCTGGGGGTCAGGACCTTGGTGCTGACCTTGTCCCCTCCCTGAGGGCCTGAGCCGTCAGTGCGGCTATTCCGCGGAAGCGTGTTGGGTCGCCAGATAGGCGCGCAGATCACCCAGTCGCAGGACGCCGGTGGAGTTGGTGTCGTCCTCTCCGAGATACATCCTTTGCAGGGCGATGACGACCGCCTCGGCAATAGTGTCCCGGAAGGCCGGTTCAGCCAGCCTTGACGCGTCGTCGGGGTGGCTGAGGTAGCCGGCCTCGATCCGCACTGGGGGCATCCTGGTGCGCTGCAGCAGGAGCCACGCGCGTGGATGCGAGCGACAGTCGGTCAGGCCGGTTCGAGCCACGATCTCGCGCTGGATCAGGTCGGCGAGCTGCTCGCCAACGGCCGACCAGGCGCCGAAACGCTCCTGCCCGTAGAAGAACGTGGCGACGCCGCTGGCCTCGCGCTGACTGGTTGAGTCGCAGTGCAGCGACAACACGATGTCCGCGCTGGACTGGTTGGCGATCATCGCCCGGTCAAGCTCTTCGGGAGAGGCCGTCGCGGATCGGGTGAACAGCACGGTGACGCCGATGGCGCTGAGGCGGCCTTCGATCCGCCGGGCCAGGTCGAGCGTGATCTGCGACTCCGTCAGACCGTGGGCAACGGTTCCGGTGTCAGTGCCACCATGGCCGGGATCCAGCACGACGATGCGTCCGGCCAGGCTATGTCCGGAGCGACGGACCAGCTCTCGTTCGCGCAAGGTGTGCGGAGACCCGCCCGAAACAGCCCGGGAGAGGTAGGCGAAGGCCCGCAGGGTCTCGGGTCCCAGACTGCCGTCGACGTCCAGCCCCACTCCGCACTGGAAGCCCCGGACTGCCTGCTCCGTATGGGGACCGAACACACCATCGACCCGGTCCGGGGTGAACCCGAGAGCCAGGAGGCGCTCCTGCAGTTCGGCGACGTCGTCGCCCTGCAGCAGATGGCCAGGGGTGTGGGAGAGCAGCCGGGCGCCCAGCTTCCAGCGCGCCCCATCCAGGGCGATAAAGGTCTGGGGTCCGACCACACCGTCCACGATCAGGCCCCGGCGCTGCTGGAAAGCGTGCACCGCCCGCAACAGGGACTCGTCGTAGACGTCGGGGACCTCGCCCGCATCCTCGCCCGCATCCTCGGCGGCCTCACTCGTCGGGCCAGACGATGCGAGGTCGCCGGTGGAGCGCAGCAGGGAACGGATGGACGCCACTGCACTCCCCTGGTCACCGAGGCGGTACAGCGCAACCCGTTGGGCCGACATACCGGGCGTGATCAGTCGAGGAAGGCGGACAGCTCGCGGAGCAGCTTGGGCTTGGGGAGAGCGCCCACGAGGCTCTTGACGACCTGTCCCTTGACGTAGACGTTCATCGTCGGGATGCCTGTGATGCCATAACGTGCCGTGACCTGGGGGTTGTCATCGGTGTTGAGCTTGACGACGGACACCTTGCCGGCGTGCTCGGCGGCCAGCTCTTCGAGGATGGGGGCCACCGCCTTGCACGGGCCGCACCAGGGCGCCCAGAAGTCGACGATGACGGGCAGGTCACTTTTCAGGACGTCGGCGTCGAACGTCGCGTCGGTGGTCTCCTTGGTAGCTCCCACGGCGGGGGCTCCTTCCTTGGGTTGTGCACTGGATACTGAGTGGGTCGAAAGCCGGTGGCCCCGGTGCTCTGAGGAAGTCGGGTTACTGGCCAGCGGATGTGCAGGAATGTGGGGGTGGCTCAGCTCACCGTAGCCGCGACCGATGACAGATCTGCGGCGTCGCCTCCAGCGAGCCGAGCGTCCTGGTCGAGGGCGGCGAGGTAGTGCTCGGCGTCCAGCGCCGCGGCGCATCCCGAACCCGCAGCGGTGACCGCCTGACGGTAGGTGTGGTCGACCAGGTCCCCGGCCGCGAAGACGCCCGGCACGCTGGTGGCGGTGGTCCGGCCCTGGACCTGCACGTAACCCCCGGCGTCCAGATCCACCACCTGTTGGACCAGCTCGTTGCGCGGGTCGTGACCGATCGCCACGAACACACCGGTGACCGGCAGCAGCCGGGTGGCGCCGGTGAGCGTGTCAGCCAACGTGATCCCGGTGACCTTGTCCTCACCGTGGATCGCCTCGACCGCCGAGTTCCAGGCGAAGGAGATCTTGGGGTTGCTCAACGCGCGATCGGCCATGATCTTGGAGGCCCGCAGCGCGTCGCGGCGGTGCACGATCGTCACCGAGCGGGCGAACTTGGTCAGGAAGGTGGCCTCCTCGACCGCGGAGTCACCTCCGCCCACGACCGCGATGTCCTGGTCGCGGAAGAAGAACCCGTCGCAGGTCGCACACCACGACACGCCCCGCCCGGCCAGGCGCTTCTCATCTGGCAAGCCCATCTCCCGGTATGCCGAACCCATCGCCAGGATCACCGTATGCGCCGCCCAGGACTTGCCTGAACCGTCGGTGACCGTCTTGACCGGGCCGGTCAACGACACCGCTGTGACGTCGTCGCGGACCAGCTCCGCGCCGAACCGCTCGGCCTGGGCGCGCATCGCCTCCATCAGGTCAGGACCCATGATCCCGCCGGCGAACCCGGGATAGTTCTCCACCTCGGTGGTGTTCATCAACGCCCCACCTGCGGTGACCGAACCTTCAAAGATCACCGGTCGCAGATTGGCCCTGGCCGCATAGACCGCCGCCGTGTAACCAGCCGGACCTGAACCAATGATGATGACCTCACGGACCTCGGTGCTCACGCTTGACTCGTTCCTCGCCTTGTTGGGGGTGCTGCTCTCAACTGATCCTACGACGTCTACATTCCGACCTTCACGCGCCGGCGTCCCCGCTAGCGGGAGTTTCCCGGCTATCTCGGGAGGCTGGTGTAAACGTGCAGGTCAGCTGGGGTACGGGTGGTGTTTGGGCGTATGACCTAAGTGCGGGGTGC
>JBBQUB010000029.1:0-19445 GCA_038212865.1 Actinomycetales bacterium | reverse complement strand
GAACCGGCTGTTCTGGTTGGTCGTCGAGATGTTGAGCGACCACCCGATCAGGCCGTACACAAAGAAGCCGATCAGCACGATCGAGGGGGACACCAGCAGCAGCCCGGGTCCCCAGGTGCGCACCCGCCGCATCTTTCGCCTCACGCCACGCACTCGCTTTCCGCAGTCGAAGGGAGACAGAATATGGCGGGCGGCCCGTTGGACCCGGCCACCCGCCATACATCAATCGCCTTGCAGCACAGGCTAGCCCAGAGTCGACCGCCAGCCGGAGTACTTCGTCGCAGCAGCAACGAGCGTCGTCTGCAGGGTTGCGACGTCAGAGTTGGCGCTGAACGCGCTCAACGCCTTCTGTACGTCGTTGTTCCATGCGCCAGGACCTGCCGAGCCGTGAGCCAGCGAGGGGGCGAGCTTGGCGCCCTTCCACTGCTCCATGGCCCACTGCTGGTACTTCGGGTAGCCCTCCGATGTGGCATCCGAACGGGCCGGGATCGAGCCCTTGACCAGGTTGAAGGCCTTCTGGCCTTCGGCGCTGCCGACGACCTTCAGCCAGCACTTGGCGCCCTCGGGGTTCGTCCCGCCCTTGGGCAGGGTGAACGAGTCGGACAGCCACTGATAGACACCGTCGGTGCCCGGTGCCGGCCAGTACAGGTAGGAGGACTCAGGCATCTTCAGCGAGAGGATCTGGCCGGGAACCCAGTCACCCATGATCTGGTAGCCCGCGGTGGCGGTTGCCGGGTCGCTGGGCAGGAGGTACTTCGACAGGGCGGCATCCCAGTCCATCGTCTCGCGGTCGGAGTTGGAGTAGCCCACCAACGTCTTGTAGTCGTTGAGGGCAGCCGTCACGTCGGCTGCGTCCCACTTCGTCGAGCCGTCGAACAAACCGTTGAACTTCTCGACGCCTAGGTCACCCAGCAGCGTGGTCTCCAGGAGCATCTCCTCGGCGAAACCCTTGGACAGAGCCAGCGGGGTGGCCACGCCTGCGGCCTTCAGCTTGGCCAGGTCGGCGATCCAGTCCTTGACCGTCGCGGGGGCCTTGGCAGGGTCGATGCTGGCCTTCTTCAGCACCAGCGGGTTCACCCAGACCATGTTGGCCCGGTGGATGTCTGCGGGGACGGAATAGATCTTGCCGGAAACCGTGATCTGGTCGACCAGGTCCTTGGGGAAGGCGTTGTCGAGGCCGGCATCCTTGAACAGGGCGGTGATGTCCTCGACCTGGTCGTTGGCGATGTAGTCGCTGAGCTCGCCACCGGCGTGGGCCTGGAAGGAGCTGGGCGCGTTGCGGGCCTTGAGGTTGTTGGCCAGCAGGGTCTTGGCCTTGTCGCCGCCACCACCCGCGACAGCGGCGTTCTGGAAGGTGTACTGCGAGCAGTCCTTGTTGAACACTGAGATCATGCCGTCGAGACCGGCTTTCTCACCCCCGGCTGCCCACCAGGTGAAGACCTCGACGTTCTTGATGGCGGCGGCGCCTGCGTTGGTGGACTTTGTGTCGGGGGTTTTGCTGCTGCTGCAGGCCGAGGCCGCCAGCACTGCGGTGACCGCTAGAACCACCGCCACTTTCCGTCGTACTCGAGTCATTTCCTGAACCTCCGTGTTCCTGAAAAAAAAGGTGTTTCAGAGAAAATTAGACAACCTGTGACTAAAACCATCATGTTCGAGCATTCCTAGCCCGTCCGTAGCCCTGTCAACGGATCGAGGTTGATTATTGGTCACTATTGGGTCTCACCCGGTTGCCCAGGTGGAGATCCCAACCGCAGTATGGCATGGCTTGACAACGCTGTCATTACCTGCCGAGAGCGCATTGACAACGGTGTCATTGTGCTGTTGCCTGCGAGAACGATGACTACGGACCCGCGCTCCGCTGGCCGCGAGGCGGCCCGCCCCACGATGAACGACGTCGCCCGCTCGGCCGGCGTCAGCCTGAAGACTGTCTCGCGGGTGGTCAACGGTGAGCCTGGCGTGGCCGAGGCCACCGCCGGGCGGGTCAACGCCGCACTGACCACGCTGAGCTTCCGCCGCAACGACATCGCTCGGAGCCTGCGGGACACGATGACCACGTCCAGCATCGGGCTGCTCACGGAGGACCTGGCCAACCCGTTCTACGCCTCGCTGGCACGGGCGGTGGGTGACGTCGCCCGCCGGCACGGCTTCCTCGTCTTGTCTGGCAGCTCGGACGAGAGCGAGGAACAAGAGCGCGAAATTCTCACGGCATTCCTCGGCCGCCGGGTGGACGGACTGATCGTGGTGCCAACAGGCGGCTCGCACTCGTTCCTCGAACGCGAGCAGGCGGCCGGGGTCCAGCTCGTCTTCGTCGACCGACCGGCGGTCGGGATCGTCGCTGACACGGTGCTCATCGACAACGCTGCCGGCGTCTTCACGGGGGTGCGCCACCTCAGCCGCCATGGCCACCGGCGGATCGGATACCTCGGCGACGACCCGGGCATCTACACGGCGGTCGAGCGGCTGCGCGGCTATCGGTTGGCAGTGTCCACGCTGGGTCTGGAGTCGCATCCCGCGCTGGTCTGTCAAGGGCTGCATGACGCGGCGGTTGCCGAGGAGCAGACCCTTTCCATGCTGAGCCACAGCAACCCGCCAACCGCCATGTTCGCCGCCAACAACCTGATCACGGCAGGCGTGCTCAGGGCTCTGCGCCGACGTGGCGACCGCGTGGCCCTGGTGGGGTTCGACGACTTCGACCTGGCCGACCTGGTGAACCCCCCAGTTACCGTCATCGCCCAGGATGCCGAGGCGCTGGGGAGGCGGGGCGCCGAGCGGCTCTTTGGCCGACTGGCAGGCGAATCGGGGCCGCCGACGACCGAGGTCCTTCCCACCCAGCTCATCGCGCGCGGCTCCGGCGAGGTCGAGGCGTGACGTCTGGTGCTCGCGGCCCTCTGGTCCTGGGACACCGATCCGACTCGGAGGCGGCGATGGCCCTGCAGACCCAACCGGCGCACCGACGGTGGTTGGAGCGCGAGGGCGACCGGCTGCTCGACTTCGCTCGTGGGGCGCGCCATCCCGACGGCGGTTTCGCCTGGCTGGACGAGCGGGGTGCGCCGCGGCTCGATCAGCGGGTGGAGCTGTGGATCACCGCCAGGATGACGCACGTGTTCGCGCTCGGGCAGCTGCTGGGGCGTCAGGATAGCCGTGAGCTCGTCGACCACGGCATCCGAGCCCTGCTGGGGCCGCTGCGCGACCAGGTCAACGGCGGCTGGTACTCGGCGGTGAGCGGCGCCGACCCGATCGAGCCCAACAAGCAGACCTATGGTCACGCCTTCGTCGTGCTAGCGGCTTCGAGCGCGGCCAGGAGTGGACATCCCTTGGCCGGCCGGCTGCTGGACGACGCGCTCGAGATCATGGACACCCGATTCTGGTCGGAGGCCGATGGCATGGTCCTGGACGAGTACGACGAGAGGTTCGAGACACCGAGCCCGTATCGAGGCCTCAACGCCAACATGCACACCGTCGAGGCATTCCTGGCCGCCAGCGACGTCACCGGCGACCGGATGTGGCGCGATCGGGCCCTTCGGATCACTGAGCGTGTCCTGAAAGCTCAGGCGCCACAGTCGAACTGGCGCCTGGTTGAGCACTTTGACACCGCGTGGCAGCCACTGGCGGACTACAACGTCGATCATCCTGAGGACCCGTTCCAGCCATATGGCGCGACGGTGGGCCACGGCTTGGAGTGGTCTCGCCTGGCCCTGAACCTGCATGCCGCGCACGGCGCTGCGGCACCGGAGTGGCTGTTGACCGCGGCCGTTCTGCTGTTCGACCGTGCTGTCGAGGACGGTTGGGCCGCCGACGGTGCGCCCGGCTTCGTCTACACCACCGACTGGGACGGCAAACCCGTCGTTCGTCACCGGATGCACTGGGTGGTCGCAGAGGCCACGGCAGCCGCCGCCAGCCTCTACCGGGCCACTGGTGAGCGGCGTTTTGCTGAGCTGTACGAGCAGTGGTGGGACTACATCGACGAGAGGGTGCGTGACCTGGTCGGCGGGTCCTGGTGGCACGAGCTGGACGAGCACAACCAGCCGTCGGCGCACGTGTGGTCAGGTAAGCCGGACGTCTACCATGCCGTGCAGGCGACCCTCATCCCTCGACTACCCCTGTCGCCAACCGTGAGCACCGCACTGCACGCCGGTTTGCTGGAAGACTAACCGGCAGAAAGGAGCTCACCAGGTGGTCGACCGCTCGATAGGTGGACGACCGTCAGCCGAGCAGGGCCTCCCGGAGAGTGTCCAGCCCGACGCCGCCGATATCGAGCGCCCTACGGTGGAATGCCTTGATGTCAAAGGCATCTCCCTCGCGGGCCTTGACCTCTTCCCGCAGCTGGAGCCAGAGGCGTTCACCAATCTTGTATGACGGCGCCTGACCGGGCCAGCCGAGGTAGCGGTCGAGCTCGAAGCGCAGGAAGGCCTCGGCCATGTTGGCGTGTGCGGACAGGAACGCCCAGGCCTTGTCGTAGGTCCAGTCACCGCCACCCACCTCGGCAGGAGCAGGAAAACGACAGTGAACGCCGATGTCGATGACCACCCTGGCCGCGCGCAGCGACTGCCCGTCGAGCAGGCCCATCCGGTTGCCCGGGTCGTCCATGTAGCCCAGCTCGGCCATCAGGCGCTCGGCATAGAGGGCCCAGCCCTCACCGTGGCCGGAGGTCCACGCGGCCATCCGGCGCCAGCGGTTGAGCAGCTCGGAGCGGTAGGCGGTCTGGGCGACCTGGAGGTGATGACCGGGGACACCTTCGTGATAGACGGTCGTCAGCTCGCGCCAGGTGCCGAACTCGCTGACGCCCTTGGGGACCGACCACCACATTCGACCAGGCCGGCTGAAGTCCTCGGACGGCCCGGTGTAGTAGATGCCACCCATCTGGGTTGGCGCGATCAGGCACTCGATCCGCCGGACCGGCTCGGGGATGTCGAACTGCGAGTCGGCCAGGTTGGTGATGACCTCGTCAGCCTTGCCCTGCATCCATGCCTTGAGCTCGTCGGTGCCGTGCAGCTGGTAGCCCGGGTCGGCGTCGAGGAGCTCGATGGCCTCCTTGATGGTCGAGCCCGGCCGGATCTGTTCGGCCACCGCCGCCATCTCTGCGGTGATCCGGGCCAGCTCCTGCTGGCCCCACTGGTAGGTCTCCTCGAGGTCCACGGTGGCGCCAAGGAATGACCGGGACAAGAGCTGGTATCGGTCGCGGCCGCAGGAATCGGCCTCGGGGGCCTGGGGGAGCAGCTCGTCGTGCAGGAAGTCGCCGATGCCGGTGTAGGCCGCGGCCGCGTCGTTGACCGCCTTGCGCAGTGCGTCCGAGGCGCCTTGCCCGAGCGCGGCATCGCCGGCTTTGGCGTTCTTGACGAGGTTCGCAAAGTAACCGTCCGGTGCCACCAGCTCGGCACACTGGGCGGCGCAGGCCGCAACCTGTCGCTTCGGGCTCACCAGCCCCTTGGCTGCTGACGCGCGCAGTGACTGCACGTAGCTGTCGAGTGCTGCCGGGACCTTGGTCAGACGGGTCGCAAGCGTCATCCAGTGAGCATCTGTGGCGGTGGGCATCAGGTCGAAGATGCCGCGGATGCCCTGAAGCGGGGAGGCCAGGACGTTGAGGGACATCTGGTCGAGTCCGGCGGCGTGGGTCTCCTGCGCCAGCCCGAGGCGCTCCTGCATCGCCGCGAGGGTCACCCGGTCGATGCCGTCGACCGGGGTGGCCTGGTCGAGCGCATCGAGGGTCTTGCCGTTCAGGGCGGCCATGGCCTCGTGGCCAGATGGCGAGAAGTCGTCGAGGTCCTCGTCGTGGCCGGCGATGCCCAGCTCGGTTGCGGCGATCGGACTGAGCTCGATCAGCTGGTCGAGGTAGTCGTTCGCGATGCGGTCAACGTCGGTGGTGGGGCGCACTTCGGGCCCGTGGTCAGTGGTCACCGGTCGAACGTACAGCAGGGTATGAGCAGGTGCTCAGCGCCACCTCGATGCCCTTGTCTGGCGACTCAGGGATCAGCGGGAAAGGGCGGACGCCCGCCAGCCTCCGGGGCCGTGGGGAAGTGTCGTGCGGACCATCCGTCGTGGCGAGCCCCATCCGGACTGCTGCCTCCAGCTTGCGGGAGACTGCGGGTCGGCCCGGCCGACATCACCTTCGCCACTCGCGCTGGCCAGGATGGCCATGAGGGCGGCGACAGCGGCGAGCTCCTCTGGTGAGACGCCGCTGCGGACCTGGCGCACCGGAATACCGCTCGGTTTGTGCCGGCGGGTGGCCTTCCCAACCCGGGAAGTCTTTTCAGCCATAGGGTTTCGTCCGATCAGAGCGGTATGTTCCCGTGCTTCTTGGGCGGTAGGGTCTGGCGTTTGTTGCGCAGGGCGCGCAGGGCCTTGGTGACGTAGGAACGGGTGAAGGACGGGGGGATCACCGAGTCGACGTAACCTCGTTCAGCGGCCATGTAGGGGTTGGCCAGGGTGTCTTCGTAGTCCGTGATGAACCCCTGCCGGGCAGCGTCGACATCACCGCCGGCTGCGGCGACCTTGGCGATCTCCTTGCGGTAAAGGATGTTGACCGCGCCCTGGGCGCCCATGACCGCAATCTGCGCGGTGGGCCAGGCCAGGTTCATGTCGGCGCCGAGGTGCTTGGAGCCCATGACGTCGTAAGCGCCGCCGTAGGCCTTGCGGGTGATGACGGTGACCAGCGGGACGGTGGCTTCGGCGTAGGCATAGAGGAGCTTGGCGCCGCGGCGGATGATGCCGTTCCACTCCTGATCGGTGCCGGGCAGGAAGCCCGGGACGTCCACGAACGTCAGCACGGGAACATTGAACGCGTCACAGGTGCGCACGAACCGCGCGGCTTTCTCGGAGGCGTTGATATCCAGACAGCCGGCAAGCTGCATCGGCTGGTTGGCGACCACACCCACCGAGCGACCGTCGACCCGGCCGAAGCCGCAGACGATGTTCGGCGCGAACAGGGCTGCGACCTCTAGAAAGTCAGCCGCGCCGTCGTCGGTGGTGTCAACGATGTGCTCGACCACCGTGCGGATGTCGTAGGGGGTGTTGGCCGAGTCAGGGATGAAGGTATCCAGGAAGGTGTCCTCGTCGGTCACCTCGAGCGTCGCATCGTCGACGTCGGAGTCGAAGGAGGGGGCGTCCTCGAGATTGTTGGACGGCAGGTAGGACAGCAGCGCCTTGACGTAGTCGATGGCGTCGTCCTCGTCGTGACCCATGTAGTGCGCCACGCCCGTCTTGGAGTTGTGCGAGTGGGCGCCGCCGAGCTCCTCCATGCCGACGTCCTCGCCGGTCACGGTCTTGATGACGTCGGGGCCGGTGATGAACATGTGCGAGGTCTGGTCGACCATCACGGTGAAGTCGGTGATCGCGGGGGAGTAGACCGCACCACCGGCGCAGGGGCCCATGACCAGGGAGATCTGGGGAATGACGCCAGAGGCGTGGACGTTTCGGCGGAAGATCTCGGCGTAGAGCCCGAGCGCCACCACTCCCTCCTGGATGCGGGCGCCGCCGGAGTCGTTGATGCCGACCAGCGGGCAGCTGATCTTCATCGCCAGGTCCATGACCTTGACGATCTTCTCGCCGAACACCTCACCCAAGGACCCGCCGAACACCGTGAAGTCCTGGGAGAACACGCAGACCTGCCGGCCGTCGACCGTGCCGTAGCCAGTGACGACTCCGTCGCCATAAGGGCGGCTCTGCTGCTGCCCGAACGCGGTCGACCGGTGACGCGCGAGCGCGTCGAGCTCAACGAAGGAGTTCTCGTCCAGCAGGGCCGTGATCCGCTCGCGTGCGGTGGTCTTGCCCTTCGCGTGCTGCTTCTCGACCGCCCGGGCCGACCCTGCATGCGCCTTCTCGTCGTTGCGCCTGACGAGGTCGGCGAGTTTGCCTGCGGTCGTGTGGATGTTCGGGTCGGTGAGCGCCGTGTCTGCGGAGAGAACTACATCAGCCATGGCGGGCAGCCTAGCCTTAGGCCCGTGCGAGCGATTCTCGAAGCCCAGTTAGTGAAATCGGCGCTGATCACGGCGCCTCACCCATGGCAGATCGTCGATGTCCATGCCTCCCTGGACTCCACGAACCTGGAGGCGTTGCGAGACCCCCGCCCGTGGCGGGTCGTCGTGGCTGATCATCAGAGCGCAGGACGCGGCCGGATGTCGCGTCGGTGGGAGGCGCCGCCCGGCGCCTCCATCGCCGTTTCGTGCCTCGTTCCGGCGCCTGTGGATCGTGCGCCCGACTGGGGTTGGCTGCCGTTGTTGACCGGTATGGCGATCCGTCAGGTGCTCGCTGACGTCGCCGACGTCGATGGCTGGCTCAAGTGGCCCAACGACGTGTTGGTCCAAGAGGGGGCCGGCGGGCCTGCCGACGATGGCCAGCCGTGGCGCAAGATCTCGGGCATCCTGTGTCAGATGGTCCCCGAAGAAGAGCTGGTGGTCATCGGCGCGGGAGCCAACATCGACCAGGCGCGAGGGGAGCTTCCGGTGGAGACGGCCACCTCATTGGCCCTCTGTGGTGCGGCTGACGTCCGCCGCGAGGATCTCATTGTCGGCTACCTCGGCGCGCTGGCCGATCTCCACCGGGCCTGGCTGGGGGGTGGCGCAGGGCTGGATGCCGTGCGGGCGGCATACCGCTCGTCGTGCCTGACGATCGGACTTGAGGTCGACGTCCACCAACCCGACGGGATCGTCGACCACGGCACCGCCACGGGGGTCGACGACCGGGGGCGGCTGGTCGTGGCGAGCGGCGGCTCGAGCACGGCCCACGCCGCCGGAGACGTCATGCACGTGCGGCGGTCCCAGCCGATGTCGTGGCCCAGATGAGTGGTGCCTGAGATGGGCCATGCCGGTCGCCACCGCCCCGTAGCGCCGCTCGATCCTGTTGGCAGCCCCTCGCTGGCAGCCCATGACGTCGAGGCCCGGCTGCTCGGCGAGCGACGTTCGATGGGGCGGCGCGACGTCAGCGCCAAGGCATCGGTATCCCTTCGCAGCGCCCAGAAGTTCTGGCACGCACTCGGCTTTCCCAACGTCGGGGATGCGGACGTCGTCTTTACCGGTGCCGATGTGAGCGCCCTGCAGTCCGTTGCGGACCTCGTGCGCCGCGACGTCATTGACGAGGCCACTGCCCTCGCGATGACCCGAGCCATGGCGCGAACCGCCGATCGTCTGGCTGTGTGGCAGAGCCAGCTGATGGCCGAAGCCCTGGGTGAGCACTCGGAGCCCGCGGCCGCCGTGCCGGACCCGGCGACGGCGCGGGCAACGGCGGTGAAGCTGGCCGACATGGCCGACGATCTCGAACCACTGCTGATCTATGCCTGGCGCCGTCATCTGTCGGCCGCGATCGCGCGGATGGTCTCCGACGCCGAGCCGAGCCAGGACAAGAGGGGCGTGGTGCGCTGCGTGGGCTTCGCCGACCTGGTCTCCTTCACTGGTTTGGTCCGTCAGCTCTCCGAGCGCGAGCTGGCCCGCATGGTCCAGCGCTTCGAGGCGCTGGCCTCGGACGTCGTGACCGCCCACAGCGGCCGGGTGATCAAGACCGTGGGTGACGAGGTCTTGTTCGTGGCGATGGGGGCCGGCCCGGCAGCAGCTATCGGGCTCGACCTGGTCCAGGCCATGGCGGCCGACGACGTCCTGCCGGACGTTCGGGTGGGTCTGGCCAGCGGGCAGGTGGTCTCACGCCTCGGAGACGTCTTCGGGACGACGGTGAACCGCGCCAGCCGCCTGACTGCCCTCGCCAGGCCGCGAACGGTCCTGGTCGACGATGCCTTCGCTGCCTCGCTCGCGATGGTGTCGGGCTTTGAGATGTTCCCTTTGCGGCGCCAGACGCTGCGCGGGATCGGACCCGTGACACCGTGGGCGCTGCGCCGGGCTGACCATGCCGTCAATCGCGCCATCATCGAAGTCCAAGGAGACCAGAGCCCATGAGTGAGCTGCGACCCCCCGCCCGGCCGATGGTGAGCATCACCCGGCATGGCCCGCAGGGTCATATTGCCGAGCTGGCGCTGGACCGGCCCGAGGCGATGAACGCGATGTCGACCCAGATGGCCAAGGATCTGGGCGCCGCCTGCGCCGAGCTCTCAGCCGACCCGAGCGTGCGCGTCGTGCTGGTCACGAGCACCAGCCCCACGGCATTTTGCGTGGGCGCCGATCTGAAGGAGCGCAACGCCTTCACCGATGCCGACCTGATGGCACAGCGGCCGTGGGCGCGCGCGGCATACGGCGGAGTGTTGAACCTGCCCATGCCGACGATCGCCATCGTGGAGGGTTTCGCCCTCGGCGGCGGCCTGGAGATAGCGCTGTCCTGCGACCTGATCCTCGCCGGATCGGCGGCGGTGGTCGGTCTGCCCGAAGTGTCCGTCGGGGTGATCCCCGGTGGCGGTGGCACGCAGCTGCTGACCCGTCGCATCGGCTGGTCCAGGGCGGCCGGCATGATCTTCACGGCACGTCGGATGCCGGCAGCGGAGGCAGCTGCACTGGGTGTTGTCGATGAGGTCCTGGAACCCGGTGCCGCCCGGGATCGTGGTCTCGAGCTGGCTGCTCAGATCGCGGCGAACTCACCTGTCGGGCTGCGCCAGGCCAAGCGAGCGATGCGCCTCGGCGCCGATGTGGACCTGGCGACGGGGCTCGAGGTTGAGGACGGTTGCTGGCGTGCCGCGGCCTTTTCCGGCGACCGGCCCGAAGGCATCGCGGCATTTGCCGAGAAGCGCCTCGCGCGTTGGCCGGACGCCTAGCCGACATAAGCCTACGATGCGCTCATGACTCGTGTACTTCTGGCTGAGGATGACCCCGCGATCTCCGAGCCGCTGGCCAGGGCGCTGCGGCGGGAAGGCTACGAGGTCGACGTCCGCGCCGACGGCCGAGCCGCCATCGAAGGCGCCAACGAAAACCCCGACCTGGTGCTGCTCGACCTCGGGCTGCCCTACATCGACGGGCTCGAGGTCTGCCGACGCATCCGCGCCGACGGCCGCACGGTGCCGGTCCTGATCCTGACCGCCCGTGCCGACGAGGTGGACCTGGTGGTCGGGCTCGACGCCGGCGCCGACGACTACGTCACCAAACCCTTCCGCCTGGCCGAGCTGTTGGCTCGGGTCCGTGCGCTGTTGCGTCGGCACCCGATCGACGGCGGGGCCGTCGCGGTCGTGCGGATTGACCCCGATGGCCGCCGCGCCTTCTTCAACGAGGAAGAGCTCCAGCTCACCGCCAAGGAGTTCGACCTGCTCCGGGTCCTGGTCCGCGAACAGGGCAAGGTTGTCTCCCGTGAGCAGCTGATGCGTGAGATCTGGGACACCGTGTGGTTCGGGTCCACCAAGACCCTGGACATGCACATCTCGGTCCTGCGCCGAAAGCTCGGTGACGACGCCGCCCAGCCCCGTTACATCTCCACGGTGAGAGGTGTCGGCTTCCGGTTCGAGCGACCCGATCGGGGCTGACTCCACGGCATGCGCGAACAGCTGGTTCGTTCGACCTTTGCCTCGGTACTGCTCTCGGTGCTGATCATCGGTCTGCCGTTGGGGGCTGTTGGCTGGTGGGCGATCGCCGACAACGCCCTGCGGCTGCGGGGGTGGCTGGATGCACCGGACTTCTCCCTGCAGCCGATTCAGCTGGTGGCGGTCATGGCGGTGCTGTCGGTGGTTGCCGTGTCCGCAGGGGTGTCGATGGCCTCCCTGCAGGCCCGCAAGTTCGCCGCCCCGATGACCCAGCTGGCCGATCGCGCCGAACGTCTGGGTGCTGGCGAGTCCCGCTTCCAGCCGCTGGTCACCGGCATCGTCGAGGTCGACCGCGTGTCGGAGGTGTTGGCGCGCAGCGCCCATCAGATGACCCGATCCCTGGCCTCGGAGCGAGACTTCGCATCTGATGCCTCCCACCAGCTACGAACCCCGTTGACCGCCCTGCTGATGCGTCTCGAGGAGATCGCCGTCACGGACGATCTCCTGGTGGTCCAGGAAGAGGCCGGCATCGCCATCGCCCAGGTCGAGCGTCTCACCAAGGTGGTCGACGAGCTGCTCTCACGAAGTCGCCGAGGCCACGACGCGCCACCGCCTTCGGTTTCGCTGGACTCGGTGATCGCCGCACTTCAGCGGGAGTGGCAGCCCGCCTTCGAGCAGGCTCGACGCAGTGTCCACGTCCACGGCCAGCGCGGCCTGTTGGTGCGGGCGACCCCCGTAGCGCTGTCCCAGGTGTTGTCCACGCTGCTGAAGAACTCTCTGACACACAGTCATGGCACGGTGGATGTGGAAGCCAGGCGCAGTGGCCCATCCGTGGTGGTGGAGGTCAGCGACCAGGGTGAGGGCGTGAGCTCGACCATTGCGCCGCACATCTTCGAACGCGCCGTGAGCACGGCGAAGAGCACCGGGCTGGGGCTGGCTCTGGCCCGTGACCTGGCGGAGGCCAACGGCGGCCGCCTGGAGCTGATCCAGGCGCAGCCGGCGATCTTTGCCCTGTTCCTCTCCGAGGCCGATCCCAGCTAGGTCTTGTTGGCGGGTATCAACGGACTCTCGACACGTTCGCCGGCGAAGACGAACCTGCGGTAGGCCCAGAATCGGAACAGCGTCCCGAAGGCGATCCCCACGATGTTGGCCAGGTTGTCGGCGAGCTGGGAGTGCAGGTCCAGCACATACCGGGAGAAGCCCAGGGCCACGACTGCGATGACCATGGCGGCGAGGTTGAAGAACACGAACAGCGCGAGCTCGTTGAGGGCTTCACGCTGGCGACGGTGGCGGAAGGTCCAGAGCCGGTTGCCCAGCCAGGCCACGAGCGTGGCCACGGACGCTGAGATGATCCGTGCGGTCAGGGGTTTGTCGTTCAGCACGCCGGAGGTGTCCCCTTCGCCCACCATCCCCAGCAGGTGGGGGCCGAAGACCAGGAGGTTGTAGCCCCCGAGGTCGATGACGAACGCCACGGCGCCGACCATGCCGAACTTGAGCATCTCGCGGACGAGCACGTCCAGTGCCCCGCGGGCACGCTCGAGCAGTCCGGGACGATCTTTGGGCACGGAGCGAGCCTAGCCTTGGACGCCGAACGAGGTGACCGCTCGCCCCGATAGGCTCCCGCTCGTGACTTCCCCGCGGCGCGCACCTGGAGGATTCCCCGTGGTCGGCATCATCGGTGGCGGGCAGCTCGCCCGGATGTGCCAGCCGCCCTCGGTGGGGCTGTCGATCACCCTCTCGGTTCTGGCGGAGTCACCGGACGCGTCCGCCGCCCTGGTGGTCCCCTCCTCCCCCGTGGGTCAGCACACCGACGTCGAGGCGGTGCGCGCCTTCGCTCGAGAGTGCGATGTCGTCACCTTCGACCACGAGCACGTGCCCGCGGAGGTTCTGGCTGCCCTTGAGGCCGATGGCGTCGTCTTGCATCCCTCGCCGGCCGCCCTCGTGTTCGCCCAGGACAAGCTCGCGATGCGTCGTCGGCTCACCGACATGGGGGTGGCGTGTCCTCGGTGGGCGCAGGTGCGAGATGCCCTGTCGTTGAAGGCGTTTGGTGACGAGGTGAGCTGGCCGGTGGTCGTCAAGACACCCAAGGGCGGGTATGACGGCAAGGGAGTTCGCATCGTGGGCTCACCCGATGAGGTGGCTGACTGGCTGGCTGATGTCGCACGCGATGTCGCCCATGGTCGCGGGCTGCTCGTTGATGGACTGCTGGCCGAGCAGAAGGTCGACTTCACCCGAGAGCTGACCGTGCTGATCGCCCGCAGCCCGTCCGGTCAGGCCAGCGCTTGGCCGGTGGTGGAGACCGTCCAGACCGACGGCATCTGCACCCAGGTCCTCGCACCTGCTCCCGGCCTCGCCCCGAACCTGGCGGCGGTGGCCACCGAGGCTGGCCTGCGCATCGCCGGAGAGCTCGGCGTCACCGGCGTGATGGCGGTGGAGATGTTCGAGGTCAGGGACGCCCACACCGGCGAACCGGCATACCTGGTCAACGAGCTCGCGATGAGGCCGCACAACAGTGGTCACTGGAGCATCGATGGCGCAGTGACCAGCCAGTTCGAGCAGCACCTACGGGCCGTCCTCGACCTGCCGCTTGGTGACACCAGCCCCCGGGCGCGGTGGACGGTGATGGGCAACGTTCTGGGCGGCGATTACAGCGAGCTCTATCCGACCTATCGTCACCTGCTGGCGCGCGACCCCGGACTCAAGATTCACCTGTACGGCAAGGGCGTCAGGCCGGGTCGCAAGATCGGGCACGTCAACGTCAGCGGCGCCGACCTCAATGACCTGAGGGCGCGCGCCAACCATGCGAGCGAGTATCTCCAAGGAGTGGTTACGCAATGAGCGATTCGCCTGCGACACGGCCGGGTGCTGGTCCAGCAGTGGTGGGACTGGTGATGGGCAGCGACAGTGACTGGCCGATCATGGAAGAGGCGGCAAAAGTGTTGGAGGAGTTCGGGATCGGCTATGAGGCTGATGTCATCTCCGCGCACCGGATGCCCAAGGAGATGCTGGCCTACGGGGTGAGCGCGGCTGATCGTGGCCTGAGGGTGATCATCGCCGGTGCTGGCGGTGCCGCGCATCTGCCCGGGATGCTGGCGTCGGTTACCCCGCTGCCGGTCATCGGTGTCCCGGTGGCGCTGAAGTATCTCGACGGCATGGACTCGCTGTTGTCCATCGTCCAGATGCCCGGCGGTGTGCCCGTGGCGACCGTGTCGGTGGGTGGCGCTCGCAACGCCGGGCTGTTGGCGGCACGGATACTCGGGTCAGGGGTGGACGACGAGTCCGCTCGCGTGCGCGCCAAAATGGTTGAGTACCAAGACAATCTACGCGACGAGGCACATGCCAAGGGTGAGCGGCTACGGGCCAGGCGTGCCCACCCGACCGGGTTCGGGATGACTCGCAACTGAGCAGTCGGGCAACCTGACCCCGGCCAGGCACCCGACTCAGAGCCAACGACTTACAGCCTCGGGTATTCCATCATCGGGCAGGTGTCCATCACGACGTCGATGCCTGCGTCTAGCGCGCGCCTCGCGGCGTCCTCGTCGACCACGCCGAGCTGGAGCCAGAGCGCCTCGATACCGAGCCGGTCCTTGTTGGCGATCGCCTCGTCCACGACCTCGCCGACGCGGCCCGAGTTCACGAAACAGTCCACGACGGAGACAACAGTGCCGTCAGGGATCTCCGTCAGGCTTCGGTAGCCGGGCTCACCCCACACCTCGGGCGCGCGCGGGTGCACCGGGATGATGCGATGCCCCAGCGCGTCGTGCATCCACCGGGCCACGCCGTATGCCGTCCGGGTGGCGTCCGTGGACAGACCCACCACGGCCCAGGTCGCGGGGGTGGTGAGAACGCTGCGGATCACTGCGGGGTCCGAGACTCCTGGCTGACTCATGGACATCACTCCTGGGATGTGCGCGTTGACCGGTCTGTTGCACGTTTGCCGGTGTCGAAACAGTGGCCTCGGTGAAGCAGGCCAGCTATCGGCCGGATAATAGCCTTGCCAGCCGGCGCAGTTTCCCCCGAGCAAGGAGAGCTTCAGTGCGATTTGGCATCTTCATTCCCCAGGGCTGGCGGATGGATCTCGCCGGTATCGAGCCGGACCAGCACTGGGGGGTCATGGCGGGACTGGCCGAGCGTGCCGAGATGACCCGGCTGTGGGAGTCGGTCTGGGTTTACGACCACTTCCACACGGTGCCCGAGCCTTCGCAGCAGGCCACCCACGAGTCGTGGACCCTGATGGCCGCGCTGGCTGCGGTTACGAGCCGGGTCCGGATCGGGCAGATGTGCACGTCGATGGGCTACCGCAACCCGGCTTACCTCGCGAAGGTCGCGGCGACGGTCGACATCATCTCCGAAGGTCGTCTCGAGGTTGGCATTGGAGCGGGGTGGTATGAGCACGAGTGGCGGGCCTACGGCTACGGCTTCCCCACTGCCGGTGAACGGATCGGGATGCTGGAGGAAGGCGTTCAGATCTTCCGCGACATGTGGACCAAGGGATCGGCCACGCTGAACGGCAAGCACTATCAGGTCGACGGGGCGATCTGCGCTCCTCGCCCGCTTCAGGGAACGACCCAGCCCGGGTCCGCGCTCAACGGCATACCGCTGTGGATCGCCGGTGGCGGCGAGAAGAAGACCTTGCGCATCGCCGCGCAGTACGCGGACTACACGAACTTCGCCCCCGATGTCTTCGAGCACAAGAGCGCGATCCTTGCCGCCCACTGTACTGACGTCGGTCGGGACTTCGCCCAGATCACCCGCTCGGCCAACATCAACGTGGTCATCGGCGAGACCGAGAAGGACGTCAAGGAGCGCCTTGGCTGGCTGCGCGACCACTACGTCAGGGCGGGTGTGTCCGAGGCGACCGTCGACGAGCAGATCGCGGCGCAGACCTCCGGCGTGGGCGTCGGGACGCCCGAACAGATCGCCGAGCAGCTCACTGCGCTCAAGGCATTGGGGCTGGGCTACACGATCGCCTACTTCACCGAGGCGGCCTACGACACCTCCGGCATGCACCTCTTCGAGAACAAGGTCATCCCCGAACTTCGATAGACGTGAGGTCCGGCTACAGCGCCAGGACTCCGGCGACGAGCGTCCTGGACGACTCGCACCGGCGGCATACCCCTTGCTCGTGGGGGGCGAGCGGCTGCTCGCAGCGCTCGCAGGTGGACCTGTGGCCCTCGGCCAGCACGACCAGTCGTCCCACCTTGTGGTGATCGCGCGACGCGGGCCCAAGCCCGTGCCCGAGGGTGAGCAGGTCGTCGACGCACACCTCGGCGCAGCGGCCGCACCCGACGCACCGGCCTGGGTCTACGGCTAGTTGGAGCGGCACTGTGCCGTTCCCTTGCTCGGTATCCGCGCGAGGTCGGCCGATCTGCAGAGCCTGGGTCGGGCACACCGCAGCGCAGGCGTGGCAGAACGTGCAGTCCTGCGCCTCGACCGGGTGGGTCAGCTGAACCGGAACCGATGATGGGTCAGCGCTGCATCTGAGCAGCTCGGCCCGAGCCGATGTCACCGCCGGGGCCATGGCCACACTGCCGCCGGATCTGCCACCGGTGAGCAGCTCGCGGCGGGACCAGCCACGTCGGCCGGCCCTGGGACGCGTTGCCAAGCGCGGTTGGCTGTCGGAAGCTTCGGCCGGCATGCTGGAGACCACGACCCTGCGGCCGTCTTCGTCCAGACGCTGGAGCAGGTCCACCGACTCCTGGACCGCTGCCTCGGCCCCGGCTTGCTGTGCGCTCGGGCACTCCGAGCACTGCCCTCGGGTCAGGGTGAGTGTCGAGCTGGGCTGTAGGGCGAGCGCAGTGGCGACCACGGTCTCGGGGTGCAGCGACGCCAGACAGCTGACCGGGAAGTCCCGGGGCTCCTCGCTGCGGGGGTGCCCGTGGTGCGCTCGCGCGCAGACCACATTCATGGCGGACGACTGGCGCTCGGCCTCCCTGGTCAGCGCCCCGGGTGGGACGCCCACCCCGGCGATGGCCCCAGAGGGGCAGGTTGCCGCGCACAGCCCGCAGTCGGTGCATCGGGATCGCTCCGCCTGCGGAGCCTGCCTGCTGTCCTGAGGACCCACCCGCAGCGCTGCGGCTGGGCAGATGTCGACGCATACCCGGCAACCGGACCCGCTGGCTCGCAGGCAGCGATCAGCCCGCACCTGCAGGTCAGGCTCGCCGAACCCGCCGAACAGGTAGCCCGCAAGTCCGAGCGCGCCCACCTGGTTCCTCCTTCCGGTTAGACCTTGGTGACCTCGACCCAGTTGTCCAGCTGGGCGGCCGCGCCGCCGATGGCGTCGGTGTGTCCGCCCCCGCCAGTGACGTTCGGTTCTTCCGGGAGCAGCGTGTTGACGCTGAAGCCCTCACCGCGACCGCCCGCATAACCAGTCTCCTCATGCATCGGGGTGCTGTGCCAGGTCGTGTGCCCGTAGCGACCGACGGCGTCGACGATCTTGCCGTCGATCTCGATCGGGCGGGCGGCGTAGGCCTCGTGGCCGTAGCTGGCATTTGACCCCACGACGCCGGGTCGGATCCCTTCCACGACCAGGGCGAGCCCCTCGATGGTGGCTGAGGACGATCGCACGCTCACCTTGTCGCCGCTGGCGATGCCGCGAGCCTTGGCGTCCTTGCCGTTGATCCACAGGTAGTTGGACGGGCGGACCTCGCGCAACCACGCAGCACTGACGGTGCGGTGGGTGCCCTGTGCCCGGGCCTTCCAGTTGATCATCTGCAGGGGCAGGTCCGAGGTGAGGGGTTTGCCATCAGCCCCCGACGGTGCGCTCGCCACGGGTAGGCCGTCGAACGGCTTCCCGGTGATGGAGTCCTTGGCCGCAGCCACCTTCGCCGCATAGAAGTCGCACTCGCCGTTGTACCGGTGGGTGAGCCACTCGCCCTCGTACTCGTTGCCGGCCGGCTCGAAGCGCCCGCCCCGGTTGAGCACGTAGACAACCTTCTTCCACTCCGCCGGGGTGACCGCACGCGCCCAGGTGGCCTCGTCGAACGTCGCGCCCAGGGCCTTGCGTCGCGCCGCGCTGAAGACTCGCATCTCCTCGGCATCGGCGTCCGGCACCGGTTTCTTGCCGGCATAGGCGACGTTGGCGGCGAGCTTGATCCAGTAGTCCTCCGGTCCCTTCAGCGAGCCACCGCCGGGGAAGGCGTTCTTGCCCACGCCGGGTAGGCCCATTGCCGCCAGCAGGTCGATGTAGAAGGCCTCGACTGGTCGTGGCCCGGGGAAGGCCCGGGTGGTCGGCTGACCAAGCTGGGTGACCCGGTAGGGCTGGTTGGGATAGAGCGACTCCTGGGTAAAGCGCTCCAGGTAGTTCAGGTCGGGCAGCACGAAGTCCGCCTGCGCAGAGGTGTCTCCGACGGTGACGTCGAAGGAAACCACGAGCTCGACCGCTTTCTGGTCCTGCAGGATCTTTGCCAGCCGCTCACCGCCGGGGCTGGAGTTGACCGGCGAGTGGCGGTGGATGAACAGGGCCTTGAGCCCGTAGGGGTAGCCGGCCGCCGCGCTCGGCAGCACCTCGTGGATCAGGTTGGCTGCGAACGGGTACCAGCGCCGCTTGGCCGGCTCACCTTTCTTGAAGAAAGAGCTCTTCTGGTAGGCGACCTTCTCGCGGGTGACCGGGATGCCCCAGGGCTTGTTGGCCTCCGGGACCGTGGCCAGGTCGTAGCGCCCCTCCAGAGGGGAGAACTTGGCTCCGGCGGCGATGTGGCCGCCCTTCCAGTCGTGGTTGCCGATCAGGAAGTTCAGCACGTTGATCGCCCGGATGCTGTCGAATCCGTTGGCGTGCATCGCCGGACCGCGATAGCTCATCACCGCGGCCTGCTTGCCGTGTGAGGTGAACTCCCTGGCGATCTCGGTAACGGTCGCGGCGTCCACGCCGGCCTCGTCGGCATACTCCTGCAGGGTGCGTTCGGCCAGCCGCTCGCGCAGCAGTCGGAACACCGACTTCACCCGCACCGGCCCCTTGGGGGTCGCCACGGTGGCCTCGACATCCAGGTCGGCCGGCGCCGCGTTCTTGGCAGCACCCACCGGCTTGCCCCCGACCAGAACCACTCGCTCAGCTGGGGGGACCGGC
>JBBQUB010000028.1:0-19553 GCA_038212865.1 Actinomycetales bacterium | reverse complement strand
GTCGGTGCCGCAGGTCGGCGCCGAGCTCGAGATCGTCCTGAAGGAGGTCCATGCCAAGAGGCTGAGCATCCAGGCCATCACGGCTGAGCTGGCCGTCCTGGACGACCAGCTGGAGATCTTGGAGCGTTCGTTGGCGCCGCTTCAGGCCTGGAGCACCCAGTGGAGCGAGGTGCAGCACACCCTGCTGCACTCCCTCGACCTGCCTGCTGGCGAGAAGGGCTGATCAGCCCTCGGCCTCCTGCGCCAACGACATGTGGTCCAGCCGGGTCCGCCACCGGTGCGGTTGCCCGAACAGCTGTGAGAGCCGCCAAGGAGATCAAACGCATCAACGCCGCCATCCCCAACGAATGGCTTTCATGGCACGAGACACCTTGGGGCTCAGCCGCAGCAGCCCGGAACTCATCGGAGGGTCCGACGGCGCCAGCAGGGATGACCTTCCGGTCACCGTAGATCAGCTCTTGTGGATGCTCCGCGATTCACACCCACCAGATTCGACCAAGCGCGGATCGCGGCAGATGAGTGCGTTTTGTGGGTGCCGCAGTGGCCGATAGGCGAGGATCTGCCCGTGGCGGCATTGACGCGCAGGATCGCGATGCTAGGCATCGCTCTGATCACCGCCGGCTGCGGCGCAGGCACTCCAGGCCAAGCGTTCATGACGCCGGAGGGCTTTGCTCGTTCTGGCATGTCGATCGCCCGTGGGGCCACGGCCGTCATCGGGCTCGGAGATCTCAAACTGGCCGACCCGGGTGTGCCAGTGAAGCTGGTGTCGTTGTCGGTGGCCGGCGACCAGATTGGCGCGCAGGCCGGCCGCGTCCTGGGCGTCAAGGTCTATCGCTTCACGGACAGCGGGGGCATTGGTGCGATCACCGAGGCCGACCTGTCCGGGGCCGACGGGAACGGCGGATGGCAACTCGAATCACCTACAGGTGCCGTCGTAACTGATGAGGAATCGCGGTGGGCGGAGCCTCGCGGGTCGGTCTCAGCGTGCCTTGGCTGTCCGCTCGCGCAGGTTAAGGAGCATCTTGCGCATCATCCAGATGTCGCCGAACTCCACCAACAGCGAGAACACGATGGACGGTAAGAACCACTGGTAGCGAGACCGGACGCGGGTGACGAGTCTGGTTCCGCCGGTCTCGGTTTCGTCGAGCTGCCAGGCCCAGGTGGTGCCCCCGGGCTCACCCCACACCATGGAGGTGGGCGGCTCGACGGACACGACCTTCATCCCCTGCTTCCGTTCGGGCTCATCGGGATGATGTCGCCCGGCTGGAGGTGCTGCAGTTCGGGGATGATGCGCTGGGCGCTGGGGCGGCCGAGGTTGTCGAGCAGGTCGTAGCTGTACCAACCGGCGCGGGTCAGGCCGATCTGCACCAGCCAGGGCCAGACCTGCTCCGGTGGTGGCTCGAGGGTGATGGCCCGGGTGGAGTCGAAGGTGGGGTGGCTCACCAGGTCGTCGCTTGGCAGATGACGTGAGACCTCCACGGGCGTGGCGCCCCAGGTGAGCTGCCAGGGCCGCATGTACCGCATGTACATCGCGGCGGCCGCGGACACGGCGAGCACGAGCGTCGGTCGGGGAAGCCTCATCTGGCCAGTATGTGCAGGTCGGCGCCGGGTGCACGAGTGGCGAGACCCGGCTCCCAACGAGACGTGGGTGACCAGGGGCACTGTCGGGTGCACCCTGGCCCGAGGCGTACGGTGCAGAGCGGGAGCCCGAGCAACTGGTCCCGCATCGACCACTGACAACGTCCGACGGCACATCCGTCGTCCTCGAAGCGGACCGCGCGTCCCGACTTCCGCAGTGGGGTCAGTTCCGCATCGCCCCGGCATCGTTGCCTCCGCGATGGATGAGGCGTCGCTCGACGCCTCCCGGGAGCCCTCGCGTAGTCGCGAACAGGACGTCGGCCATGACTGACATGGCACTCGATGCAGTTCTCCCGCAGACGATCACGATCGCTGCACGCGTCGTGGACGCTCGCCGCACCTACGGGGTCGGGGGTACCTCGGTGCACGCGCTAGACGGGGCGACTGTTGGGTTTCCCGCCGGTGAGTTCACCTCGATCATGGGCCCGTCGGTGGCCTTTGACTGACCCCGCCGCCACGGCCCCACCGCGCCGACCCCTGTGTCGGCGCACGACACCACGGCCATCGACACCACCGAAGGGAACTGCATCATGCTTCCGCTCACCATCGACCACGTCACCAAGCGCTACGGCAAGGACGTGGTCGTGGACGACCTCACCTTCACCGTCACCCCCGGGCGGGTGACCTGCTTCCTAGGGCCCAACGGCGCCGGGAAGTCCACCACCATGAAGATCCTGCTCGACCTCGCCGCAGCCGACCACGGCCACGCCGCCATCGGCGGCACCCGGTACCGCGACCATGCCGACCCGGCCCGCACCATCGGCGTCGTGCTCGAGCCGAACGCGTTCCACCCCGCCCGCAGCGGCCGCAACCACCTGAGGATCCTCACCGACGCCGCCGGCCTCGATCACGACCGCATCGACCAGGTTCTCGACGCCGTCGGACTCACCCACGCCGCCGACCGCCACGTCGGCGGCTACTCCCTGGGGATGCGGCAGCGACTCGGTCTCGCGGCAGCACTTCTCGGCGACCCCCCGGTGCTCGTGCTCGACGAACCCGGCAACGGGCTCGACCCCCAAGGCATCCGCTGGCTGCGCGACCTGCTGCGCGAGCGAGCCGCGACCGGCGGGACGGTCTTCGTCTCCAGCCACCTCCTCGCCGAGGTCGAGCAGCTCGCCGACGACGTCGTCGTGATCAACCACGGCCAGCTCGTCACCACCGGCGCCCTCGCCTCCCTGCAGAGAGCCGGAACCACCGTGCGCACCCCCGCACCCGAGCGCCTCACCCAGATCCTGGAACGCGCCGGGGCCACCGTGCACCGAGGGCACGCCGGCGAGCTGGTCGTGCGCGGCATGCCCACCGACGAGATCGGTGACAACGCCCACGCCGCCGGGATCGCCCTCCACGAGCTCGCACCACAGGCGGGCTCCCTCGAGGAGCTCTTCCTGGACTGGACCAGCACCGAAGGCACCACCGCCAGCGACGCGCCCGCCGCCGAAGAAGCACCCACCGACCGGGAAGCAGCACTGCTATGACACCGCTAGCACTCATCCGCGCAGAGACCCGCAAGCTCACCACCACCAAGCTCCCCTGGGCGTTCCTCGCAGTGCTGGTCGTCATCGCCGGCCTCGACGCCGCGATCGTCGCCTTCGGCACCGACATGGGCGGCAGCAAGGCGTTCATCGCCACCGCCACCGACCAGCAGTCCCTCATGGCGTTCGCCTTCAACGCCATGCTGGGCACCGCCATGTTCGGCGCCGTCGCCGCCGCCCGCGAGTACGGGCACACCACCGTCGTGCCGACCTTCCTGACCACCCCGCGACGGCACCGCGCCGTCCTCGCGCAGCTGACAGCCGTCGCCGCCGCCGGCGCGACCCTGGCACTGGTCGGCCAGTCCCTCGTCGTCACCGGAGTCGCGATCGCACTGCGCACAACGGATTACGGCTTCCTGGTCTCCACGGCCGACGTCACCCAGCTGCTCGCCACGACCACCCTGGCCGGCGCCGTCGGCGCCGTCCTGGGCGCCGGGGTCGGTTCGGTCATCCGCAACGTCGGAGGCGCAGTCATCGCCGTCGTCCTGGTGCTGTTCGTCGTCCCACCGATGACCGCCCAGCTGCTCACCGGTGCCGGCCCCTGGACCCCCACGAACCTGTTCGCCGTGATCTCCGGCGCCAGCACCGACGTCGCCCTCTGGGCCGCCCTCCTGGCGATCGCCGCCTGGGCGCTCATCCCGGCCGGTGCCGGAATGCTCGCCGTCGACCGCAGAGATGTGGTCTAGCAGCATCGCCCGCTGGAGGGACCCGCGCCAGCTCAGATCATCGATACCCATCGGATCAGCTTGTTGCAGAACTGTTCCGCGTCAACGCGCCCCCACCGGCCGCGCGTCGCTCCTCGCCCGTGTGCGGTCGGGCACGATCCGCCGCCGGCGAGCTTCTACGGTCGTAGCATGGGCGGTGCTGGGATGGAGCACGTCGATGATCACTCCGTGCCCCAGCAGGGAAGGGACCGGCCTGCTGGCTGGGAACGCACCATGGCACACCTGACGTCCACATCGACCACCTCTGCCGTGCCGCCGCACGTTCCTTCACCCCCACCGAACCGCGTCACCTCCCTCCTCCTGCGCCGTGGGTGGTTCATCGCCGTGGGACTGGCCCTCGTGTGGGGCCTGTTGGCCGGCGTGTTGACCCCCAGGTCCCCGCTGACCACGGCGGCGGCGCTGGCCTCGATCTTCAACAGCCTCGGGGTCGGCGTCGCAGCGGGGCTCCTCACTCGCTCTCGCTGGGCGATACTCGTGGCTCCCGTCGTGTTCGCGGTGGCCTTCGAGATCGCCCGGATGCCGTTCGACGGCCCCACCGTCGACGCGCCGCAGTTGAGCACCTACGGCCTCCTCGCCTTCGCGGTGGGGCGCGGCTTCCACGCCCTGTTGTCCCTGCTGCCGATGGCCCTCGGGGCCGCCTGGGGCGCGTTCGCCATCACCCGGCGCAACGGTGGCCTGCCCGCCGGGGGCGGACGGAGCGTCCTGCGGTGGACGGCCGTGGCCGCATCCGCGGTCATGTTCGCCGCGGTCACGCTCGTCGTCGCCCGGCCGGCATCCACGGCTCCGATCACCGGAGCAGATGGCGAGCCGCTGCAGGGCAGCATCGCCGAGCTGACGTCGATCGACGTCAACGGGCACGACCTCGGGCTGATGATCCGCGGGCACAGCACCGACAACCCGGTGCTGCTCTTCCTCGCCGGAGGCCCCGGCGGGTCCGAGCTCGGGGCCATGCGCAACCACCTGGACGCTCTCGAGGAGCACTTCACCGTGGCCACGCTCGACCAGCGTGGCACCGGCACGTCGTACCCGGCCCTCGACCCGACCGACACGTACACGCTGCAGTCGGCGATCGACGACACCGTGGCGACGACCAACTACCTGCGCGAGCGCTTCGCCACCGACCGGGTCGTGCTCGTCGGGCAGTCCTGGGGCACGATCCTCGGGGTGCTCGCCGCCCAGCAGGAGCCGGCCCTGTACTCGGCCTTCGTGGGCGTGGGTCAGATGGTCAGCCCCGTGGAGACCGACCGCATCTTCTACACCGACACCCTGGTCTGGGCACGCGACCAGGGAGAGACAGGCCTGGCGACGGAGCTGGAGCGGATCGGGCAGCCGCCGTACACCTCGATGCTCGACTACGAGACCGCGCTCACCTACGAGCAGGAGGTCCACCCGTACGACCACACCGGCAACAGCGAAGGAGCCGGCGGCTTCTCGGAGAACTTCTTCGTCCCGGAGTACACCTTCGTCGACCAGGTGCACCTGCTGGCCGGCTTCATGGACACCTTCGCCACGCTCTACCCGCGAATCCAAGACGTCGACCTGCGTGAGGACGCTGCCACGCTGGACGTTCCGGTGTTCTTCGTGCAGGGCGCCCACGAGGCTCCGGGCCGCTCCGAGCCGTTCGCCCAGTGGTACGCCGGGCTGACGGCCCCCACCAAGGAATCGGTGGTGTTCGAACGCTCCGGCCACCGGCCGCTCTTCGAACAACCCAACGAGTTCGTCGACTTCATGACCACGCACGTGCAGCCCGTCATCCGATGACAACCCCAGCGCGCCGTACCACCTGGGATGGGACTGCTGAGCATCGGCGCCCCAAGAACCCACGACCCTTCCCTGCCCGTTGAAGTACTCAATGGTCATGGATCCGCTTGCCAGTGAACCGATCCACGGGGCTTGAGGAGACGTTGGCCGCGTTCTGGACATCGGACCGCGGCAGGGCCGTGCCTCAGCGCACCAGGAACACCGCACGCCAACGCGTATACCCCGCATTCGAGGTTCGGGAATGAAGCAGTTAGGAGACATCCAGTGAAGATCCAGGTCAACACAGACAAGAACGTCGACGGCAGCGAGGCCTTCAACGAACACACCGAAGCACACCTTCGCAGTGCCTTGGCGAGGTTCGAGGACCACTTGACACGGATTGAGGTGCATTTTCGCAACGAAAGCGCTGGCCGTTCGACAGGGGACGACTTCCGTTGCCTGATTGAGGCCCGACCCGCTGGCATGGACCCCGTCTCGGTCGACCATCACGCTGCGAGTCTCGGCGACGTGCTCCACGGCGCCACGGACAAGCTCGAAGCTCTCCTGTCCAGCAAGTTCGAACGGCTTGAGGGCAAGGAGATGCGCGACACGATCCGCGGTCGCTGAAAGATCCAGGCTGCGTCACCGCCACCCCTGCGTCGGCTGTGCGTGATCCGGTACAACCGCCAATCGTCAGCAGAGGATGATCGACGCATGACCGAGAACCAGGCGGACACGCCCCTTCCCACCAGCTCGTCGGGCTTCCGACGAGGTGAGGTCCTCGATGCCGCCGGCGCCGTCGTTGCTGGTATCGACGGATCTGCATCCGACGTGCCGGTGGTCGACTGGGCCGCCGACGAGGCCCACCGGCTCAGCGCACCGCTGCGGCTGGTGAACGCTATCCAGCCAGGCGCCCAGATGACCTCCTACGAGGTGTTCGCCTCCGGCGCGCCGGGGCTCACGAACCAGTTCGAGGGAGACGCCCACCTCCTACTCGATGCCGCCTGCGCGCGGGCCCGGACCCGTCACCCTGACCTCGACATCGCGTTCAACGTGCCGTGGGGTCCCGCCGCCGCCGCACTGGTCAGCCTGTCCGACGGTGCCCTTCGCGTGGTCGTCGGAGGCCCGGCCAAGGGACGCCTCGAACGAATCCTCCTCGGCTCGGTCGCCCTTCCAGTGATCGCCCACGCGCACTGTCCCGTGGTCGTGGTCCCGGCCGGAACGGCCGCAACAACCCCGCAACGAATCGTCGTCGGCGTCGACGGCAGCGACGCCAGCGGTCGCGCGGTCGAGTTTGCACTGACGACGGCCGGGACATGCGCCGCCGAGGTAACGTGCCTCCTCGCCTGGAACCTCGAGGTCGATGACGGTGTCGTCGTCACGGAGCCCTCCAGTGCGCGCTGGTCGGCGGTGGAACAGCGCTACACCAAGCTCGGCCACCGCACGCTGGACCCAGTCGCCGCCCGTCACCCTGACGTCAAGGTGAACATCGCCGTCCACCACGGCACCCCCGCCAAGGTAATCGTTGAGGCGGCCGCCTCACTCGACTCCGACCTGGTGGTCGTCGGCAGCAGGGGCTTGGGCGGCTTTCGCGGCCTTCTCCTGGGGTCGGTGAGCCGCCGGGTCCTCGAGCAGGCGGGTCGAATCGTCGTCATCGTGCACTGATCTCGACATCGAGCAAGCCGCATCGTGACAGTCCCCCGGTTTCGCCTGACTGGGATCAGGACCACCGGTGCCGCCCCTGCCGCTGGCCGACGTCGCCGACATCCACCCCTTCCGGGACAAGGACCGCTTCGCGTCCTGCAACGGCACCGCACCACTGGGCGTGCCCTCCGGTACCCGGCAACGCCACCGGCAGTCCCGGGCCCTACCACGCTATGCCTGGCCAAGAGTCGCCACGTGGAGGGACTGTCGGCCCTGGCGAAGCCAGCATGCGCGAGGAGGCTACAGTTCGAAGTGAATAGGAGACAACGATGAGCGAACGGCCCCAGAAGCAGTTGAGTGCCGCCTACGGCCGAGTGATCCTGCTGATGTCCCTGGTGTGGGCCGTGACGATCATGGCGGCCGCCGTCGTGGACAAGGCGAGCGGCGAGTTCATCTACCTGATCTTTGTGCTCATGAGCGGATTCAGCCTGTCCGGCGCCGTCTTGGAGTCCGGGCGCCGACGAATGCTGGATCCTGTCCGAACCTGACCGCAGGGTCAGACCGCTGGGCCACGCGATGGCCATCAAGGTGGAGCGTTCCAGGACCCCCCTTCTTGCACCTCGACAAGCGTCCGACCATCGGCATGTCAGGGAAGGTCGGCGCACCCGCAGTAGCCGAATGTGGGCGCTCTGACGCGCTCTGGCCACCGCAGTATCCGGGCCAACTCCAGTCGGCAGGTACATGCACCCACGTGTTGTCGGGTAGCTGGCCGCGTTGCTGTTGAGGAGTTGTTCGAAGGTGGTGGCGGCGCCGCTGGCTTGGTCGTCGAGGAAGTGCGCGTATACGCGCAGGGTGACCCTGGCCGATGGTGCGTTGAGTCAGCTCACGGGTTGGAACGGCTGTCCGCCTGTGGAGGCGAGGACTGTCCGGCCGTCGGCGACGATCACCTCCAGGTCCTCTCCCTCGCCCGAGGCGTGCAGTGCCTGTGCGTCGGGTGCGATCAGCTCGGTCGGGCGCCACGTCCGGCCGGCGTCGGCGCTGGTGTGGACCTGCCCGTAGGGCGTGAGGCCGGCGACGGCGTCTCCGTCACCGAATGCGGCCATCAGCAGCCATGGCGCCTGGTCCATGTGCTGCCAGGTCGCTCCGCTGTCGGTGGACCGCATCAGGCCCTGCTGCGTGGTGGCGAGAACCGTTGAGCCCTTGCGGGAACCGGCGAGGGTGCGCGGCTGCGCATCGAGGTTCCCGTTGGTCCAGGTTCGTCCATCGGCCGTTGCGCGGACGGCGCCGTCGAATCCGACGACGGCCTGGCCGGTGGTGGTCAGTGCGTGGAAGTCGGAACTGCCGCCCCGGGACAGGACGGTCCAGGTCTTCCCACCGTCGCGTGACTCGATCAGCCCGACCGGTTGCGGCAGGTCGGTTGCCGTTCCGGGATGCCCCGACGCGTAGTAGTGGCCCGGGCCGGCGACGGTGAATCCCATGAGGTCGATGACGGGTCCGACCCGCTCGGGTGTGGCCCCGTCGTAGACGTACAGGCCGTCGTGGGCGGCCACGACGAGCTTGCCGCTGCCGGGGTCGCGGGCGATGGCGTGGACGTGTGCCGAGGGCAGGGTGACCGGGACCGCGCCGGGGCTGGAAGAGGGCGCACCGGCGGACGGGCTCTGCGGCCCAGGGCTTGGGGCCGCCGGCAACGAGTTCGCAGTGGCCGGCGGCGGTGGCGGCGTCTTGGGCGGCGTCGAGCACGCCGTCACCAGCGCGACGGTAATCACACCCACGAGCAGGCTGAGCGTTCGGGGCACAGGGGGGCGGGAGCGCATGGTCAGCCGAGCATCCCCTGCATGGTGGCGATCTCCTTCTCCTGGCCCTGAACGACCGCGGTCGCTAGCTCCTTCACCTCTGGGTTGGCGGTGGTGGCCAGCACGTCCTGGGCCATGGTGACGGCGCCCTCGTGGTGCTCGATCATCATCGTGAGCCACATTTCGTTGAACTCGGGGCCGCTGGCACCCATCAGCGAGCTCATGTCCTGGTCGCTCATCATCCCGCCGGAGCCGTGGTCCATCGGACCAGTGCTCTCTGCGGCCCCCCACTGGCTCAGCCATCCCTTCATGGTCTGGATCTCGGGGTCCTGCGCGCCCTCGATCTGGCGAGCCAGCTCCTTGACGTCCTGCGATGCCGTGTCGTCGTCCAGGGCGAGGGTGGCCATCTCGACGGCCTGCTCGTGGTGCGGGATCATCATCTGCGCGAACTGCACGTCCGCCTCGACCCCCGTTGCGGTGGCGGCGGAGGTGCCGCCTGCACCGGTCATCGCACCGTGTGAGGCGTCGCTCGAGCCGCACGCGCTCACCGCGAGGACGAGGACGGCAGCGGCGGCCGGGAGGGCACGTCGGGACATCAGGCGCACGAGAGGATCTCCTGGGGTGGGGGCTGGAGCAGGAAGGACGAGCCTGCCCGACGGACCTTGAAGGTCAGACGGTGGTTCTGTGAAGGTTCGATGAAGGCGCCTTCGCGGGGTCGCCCTCGGCGAGGGCAGTCGCAGCCGTTTGAGCATGAGAGCGTTGACGGCCACGATGACGCTGGAACCCGACATGGCCAAGGCGGCCATCTCGGGTCGCAACACCACACCCCAGCTCGCGAAGACCCCGGCCGCAATGGGCAGCGCGACCGCGTTGTATCCGACGGCCCAGCCGAGGTTCTGTCGCATCTTGCGCAGCGTGCCCCGCCCGATCCGCAGGGCCGTGGGCACATCCAACGGGTCCGAGCGCATCAGGACCACGTCGGCGGTCTCGATGGCCACGTCGGTGCCGGCGCCGATGGCGATCCCGAGGTCGGCCTGCGCGAGTGCCGGGGCGTCGTTGACCCCGTCGCCGACCATGGCGACCTTCCTGCCGGCCTGCTGGAGCTTGGTCACCTCGGCCGCCTTGTCGGCGGGCAACACCTCGGCCAGGACAGTGTCGATGCCGAGCTGGTCGGCGATGCGTCTCGCGGTTGCCTCATTGTCGCCGCTCAGCATGACGACCTGCACGCCCATCTCGTGCAGGGCTGCGACGGCGGCCGCGGAGGTGGCGCGGACGGCATCCGCCAGAGCGAGGACTCCTACCGCCTGCCCGTCCACTGCGACCAGGACGGCGGTGCGGCCGCTGGCGGCCAGCTCGTCCCGGCGAGCCACGACAGCCGATACGTCGACGCCCTCGTCGTCCATCAGCCTGCGGTTGCCCACCACGACCCTGCGGCCGTGCACGAGGGCGACAGCGCCGTGACCGGGGACGTTGCGGAACTCGGTGGGTCGCTCGGCGGCGACCCCACGCTGCGCCGCATAGCCGACGATGGCGGCGGCCAGGGGGTGCTCGGACTCGTTCTCGAGGGCGGCGACCAACCTGAGCAGCTCGAGTTCGTCGATGCCGTCGACGACGACGTCGGTGACCTCCGGTTCGCCCTTGGTCAAGGTGCCGGTCTTGTCCATGACCACGATGTCGATGCGGGCCGACGCCTCCAGCGCGGTGGCGTTCTTCACCAGCACGCCGCGCTGGGCGCCCAGACCGGTGCCGACCATGATCGCGGTCGGTGTGGCCAACCCCAGGGCGTCGGGGCAGGTGATCACGACCACGGTGATCGCGAACAGCAGCGCTGTCTCCACGCCCGCGCCGGACCACAACCACGCTGCGAACGTGAGAAGACCTCCGATGAGCGCGACGAGCACCAGCCAGAACGCGGCGCGGTCGGCCAGGCGCTGCCCGGGGGCCTTGGAGTTCTGCGCCTGCTGGACCAGCGCGACGATCTGCGCCAGGGCAGTGTCGGAGCCGACCTTGGTCGCGCGCACCCGCAGCGTCCCGGTGGTGTTGATCGAGGCGCCGATCACGGCCGACCCGGTGCTCTTCGCGACGGGAAGGCTCTCACCGGTGACCATCGACTCGTCCACCTCGGACGTGCCGTCCTGCACGGTGCCGTCGACCGGCACCTTGCCGCCGGGTCGGATGAGGACGAGATCGCCGACCTGGACGTCGGCGGTGGGGACGTCGACGGGCTCGCCGTCGCGCAGGACGGTGGCCATGGGCGGCGCGAGGTCCATCAGCGCGCGGACGGCCTCGTTCGCGCCGCCGCGGGCGCGCATCTCGAACCAGTGGCCGAGCAGGACGAAGGCCGTGAGCATCGCGGCGGCTTCGTAGAACACCTCGCCGCCACCGGTCAGGGTGACGCCGACGCTGTACAGCCACCCCGCCGCGACCGCGACCGCGACGAGGACCATCATGTCCAGGGTGCGGTTGCGCAGCGCCCGGTAGGCGCCGTCGAAGAAGATCCAGGCCGAGTAGAACACCACCGGCAGGCTCAGCAGCAGGGCGAACACGTCATCTCGCAAACCGAAGGGCGCGGGCACCGAGAAACCGAGCATGTTGCGGCCCATCGGCGACCACAGCGCGATTCCGACCGTGAGGACGGCCGCCACCGCGAAGCGGTCGCGCATGTCACGGACCATGTCGTCCATCGACATCCCGCCGTGCCCGCCGTGCCCCATCATCTCGTGGGCCCAGTGCTCGGCCGGGGCCGTAGCGGTCGATGCTGCGGGATGGCCGGCATGAGACCCGGTGCCGTCATAAGTCGCCTGCTCGACGTGGCGCTCGTGCGTGACGGCCTCGAGCGGCGCCGACTCGTCCATCGGCTCGCACACGTGCATCGGCACCGAGCGGCCGGCGCAGTGGTAGCCGCACTCGCGCACCCACCCGGCGAGCTCGCCCACAGAGGTCACCCCTGGGTCGTAGGTCACCGTCGCGCTCTGATTGGCGGCATTGGCCTCCACCGCCTCGACGCCCTCGCGCCGCGCCAGGGTGGACTCGATGGCGGGCTCACTGGTCGCCCAGTGCAGTCCGCCGACGTGCAGAACCGTGGTCAGACTCATCGTGATCCACTCGCTTTCCACCGGTCGGGCCATCCAAGGACCTTTTCAACGCCATACCCCTGGGGGGTATTTCATCACCACCGGTGACGCCCAGGGATGATCCTGGAGCAGTGCACTGTCCTATGGCTGTCTGGCTGCCGTCCGAACGAGGACGCTCAAAGGTCCGACGGTGGGACTGCCCCGATGGCCAGCGCGTCCAGTCGATCCACGTGCCCGGGAGACAGCGACCGCACGTCGAACGGGCGCTCAGAAGGGCCGCGTGCGCAGCGAGCGTGACGCTCTTCAGGGTCGCGAGCCCCTCCACCCATCCCGCGCCACCCACGCAGGACGCGCTCGCCACCACCACGCGTTCACAAAGCCGCCGGTCCCGAGTGGGCCGGCGGCTCCACCCTCCCGGGGTCAGCAGGTGTGGGAGGGGTCCCACATCGAGATGCCCTGGTGCATGCCCGGGTTGTGGTGCCCGTCGAAGCCCATCGACTGGGCGCAGGCGCGCACGTGCTGGCCGTACACCGCGGCGTCTGCAGGTGCTGCCGAGGCCGAGGCGGAAACCAGTACCACCCCGAGTGCGACAGATGCTGTTGTTGCGGCGAATCTGATTGCGAAGCGTGTCATGTTGCTTTCCTGACTATCTTGATGGGCGTTCGTGAAGGGTGGCGGCAGTGGCTGCGGCTGGCGCCGGAGCGCTGACCTGGCAGGTGGCCGCACCGGTGACGGTCACCATGTGTTGGTGGCTTTGTGGTTGCCGGGAACGCTTGATGCCTGGTTCATCCCCGTGCCGACAGCTGGCTCTGGCGGGAGCGGTACTCCTCGGCGTCGATCTCGCCGCGGGCGAACCGCTCGTCGAGGATCTGCTGGGCCTCCCGCTCACGACCCCCGGTGCGCGAGCGGCCACCGCCGGTGCCGCGGAAGAGTGCCACGATCCCGAAGACGACCACTGCCCAGAAGACCACCATCAGCAGGGCCATGAGGAGCCCTCCTCCCCAGCCCATGCCGTTGCCCCACATTCCCCAGCCCATGTCGTTGTCCCACATCATGCTCACCTCTCGTGCGTTGATTACCTCCACTCTCTTCGCCCAACCCCCGCTTTGCGGTCGTGATTTCCGTGAAGGTTCGCTGAAGATGTGCCGAGCCGCCCCCGCGGGTGCCTGAACGACGTTGCGCGGCTGCGACGATGACGGCATGGTTTCCAGCGACCCCCCGACCGGGCAGGAGGCGACCGCCGACGTCGGCGCCCCCTCGCGCGGCGCTGTCCGGGCGCTTGTGGTGGAGGACGAGGTCGAGATGGCCAGGGTGATCGGCAGCTACCTCGAGCGCGAGGGCTTCGAGGTCCACCTCAGCCATGACGGCCTGCATGCCGTGGCCAGGGCCCGGGAGGTCGACCCGGACATCGTCGTGCTCGACCTCGGCCTGCCCGGTCAGGACGGCCTGGAGGTCTGTCGCCAGCTGCGCACGTTCTCCGATGCCTACGTCGTGTTGCTCACCGCTCGCAGCGACGAGGTGGACACCCTGGTCGGCTTGTCGGTCGGTGCGGATGACTACCTGACCAAGCCCTTCAGCCCCCGTGAGCTCGTCGCCCGCCTGCGCGCGATGCTCCGCCGCCCCCGCCCCATCGGCACCCCGGCTCCCGGCCGCGACGGCTTTCGGGTGTTCGGGCCATTGACCATCGACCCCAGTGGGCGCGACGTGTGGCTGCAGGACGAGCCGATCGCCCTGGCCCGCACCGAGTTCGACGTTCTCGCGGTGCTGTCCGAGCGTCCCCGACTGGCCTACAGCAGGCGACAGCTCATTGATGCCGTCTGGGGGCAGACCTGGGTCGGCGACGAGCACCTCGTCGACGTCCACGTCGGCCACCTTCGCCGCAAGCTCGACGACGACGCCAACGCGTCACGGTTCATCCGCACCGTCCGCGGCGTCGGCTACCGGATGGGCGCGGGCGAGTGAACGGGCAAACCTGGCTCGCCAGACAACGGACCGCTGCGCCTCTGTCCACCCGACTGCTCGTGGCTCAGGCCCTGGTCCTCTTCGCCGGCGCGGCCACCGCGTGGGTGGTGGCCTCCGTCGTCGCACCCGGGATCTTCCACGACCACCTCGTCCAGGCCAGTGTCGGGCACTCCGCGTCCGAGGCGGCGCACGTCGAGGAGGCATTCAGCTCCGCGCTGATCATCTCGTTCGGGGTCGCCCTCCTGGCCTCGGTGCTCATGGCCTTGATGGTGACGGGCTACTTCACCCGCCGGGTGCAGCGCTCAACGACTCAGGTGTCGCACGCCGCGGCGAGGATCGCCGACGGCCAGTTCGACGCCCGTGTCCCATGCCCCGGCCTCGGCCCCGACTTCGACCAGCTCGCCGACACTATCAACGAGCTGGCCGAACGCCTCGGCGACGTCGAGCGCACGAGGCGCCGCATCCTGGCCGACCTCGCCCACGAGATGCGCAATCCGCTGGCCACCATCGAGGCGCATCTGGAGGCCCTGGAGGACGGCGTACGCGACCTCGACGAGCCGACACTGCAGGCGTTGCACGGCGGCACCCAGCGGCTGCACCGCCTGGCCGAGGACATCAGTGCCGTCTCTCGCGCCGAGGAGGGGCAGCTGGACTCGCGCCCGGTCCGCACCAGCCCGCAGCTGCTTCTGGAGTCAGCGGCGGCCGCCGCCCAGGACGCCTATGACGCCGGGCAGGTGCGACTCTCCGTCGAGGCAGCCGGCGCGGTCCCGGACCTCCATGTCGACCACGAGCGCATCGGCCAAGTCTTGGCGAACCTGCTCGAGAACGCCCTGCGGCACAACCCGGCCGGTGGCTCTGTCCATCTCTCAGCGACCCGACCCGACAGCCACTGGGTGGAGCTGGACGTCACCGACACCGGCGAGGGCATCGCCCCCGAACATCTCCCCCACGTCTTCGAGCGGTTCTACCGCGCCGACCCCGCCCGCCGCCGCCAGCCCGGTAGCAGCGGCAGCGGCATCGGCCTGACGATCAGCCGCGCCCTGGTCGAGGCACACGGCGGCGGCCTGTCCGCGCGCAGTGCCGGCCTCGGGCACGGCGCGACCTTTAGCATCCGCCTACCAGCCGCACTCGGGCGATAGCAGCCGTCAAGGAATACACCCCCGGGGGGTATCGTTGACGGCCACGAGGCAGGGACCGTGATGACCGAGCACGCCCACACCCTGCAAACGATCCCTGGCTGGATCGACAACAAGACGGCGACCTGACCAGGGCGTGCTGCATCTAGAACAGATCCGCGGACTGCAGCGATGGTCGAGATCACCACCTACGGCATCAACATCCTCACCCCGGTGAACGAGGCTACCTCCGACATCGCTAGACCAGTTCGATCCTGAAACCCATCACCGACCAGCAGCACCCGAGGAGACACCAGATGAGAACCCTCACCTTTCCCGTCACCGGCATGACCTGCGGCCACTGCGTGAGCGCCGTGAGCAGCGAGCTGCGGGAGATCTCCGAGGTCACCGACGTCAGCGTCGACCTTGTCGCGGGAGGCACCTCCACTCTCACGCTCACCAGTGACGGGCCGGTCAGCGAGACCGACGTCGCCGCTGCCCTTGACGAGGCCGGCGACTACCACCTCGCCACCGCCTGACCACGCAGCACAGGCCCCCCGACCCGGGGCCGGAAGGACAGCAATGACCACGCACCCGGACGACACCCAGCAGCTCGACCGCGACGTGGAGATCGTCATCGGGGGCATGACCTGCGCGTCATGCGCGGCGCGCATCGAGAAGAAGCTCAACAGGATGCCCGGGGTCTCGGCGACGGTGAACTACGCGACCGAGAAGGCCAAGGTCAGCTTCGCCGCCGATGTTGACCCGGCGAACCTCGTCGCCACCGTCGAGGCCACCGGCTACACCGCTACCCTGCCCGCCCCACCCAGTGCGGACACCACGGGCGCCCCGGTTGAGGATGCCGCACAGCACGCCAAGGACGAAGAAGCCGCCGCCTGGCGCCAGCGCCTCATCGTCTCCGCTGTGCTCACCGTGCCGGTGCTGCTGATGTCCATGGTCCCGGCCCTGCAGTTCGACAACTGGCAGTGGCTCTCCCTGACCCTGGCTTCGCCCGTCGTCATCTGGGGGGCCCTGCCGTTCCACCGTGCGGCCTGGACCAACCTGCGCCACCGCGCGGCGACGATGGACACGCTCATCTCGGTGGGCGTGGGCGCGGCGTACCTCTGGTCGCTGTGGGCCCTGTTCTTCGCCGACGCCGGCATGACCGGGATGCGGATGCAGTTCGACCTCCTGCCCGCCCGTTCCGCGGGCGACGACGCCCACATCTACCTCGAGGTCGCCGCCGCGGTGACGACCTTCATCATCGCCGGTCGCTACTTCGAGGCCAGGGCCAAGCGCACCTCCGGTGCCGCGCTGCGCGCCTTGCTCGACATGGGCGCGAAGGACGTCGCCGCGCTGCGGGACGGCCCACAGGGGCCGGTTGAGATCCGGATACCGGTCTCGCAGCTGGCCGTCGGCGACCGGTTCGTCGTACGCCCCGGCGAGAAGGTCGCCACCGACGGCAAGGTCATCACCGGCACCTCGGCCATCGACGCCGCCATGCTCACCGGCGAGTCCGTCCCCGTCGAGGTCGCCCCCGGCGACACCGTCGTCGGAGCCACCGTCAACGCAGGAGGACGCCTGGTCGTGGAAGCCACCCGCGTCGGCTCCGCCACCCAGCTCGCCCAGATGGCCCGACTCGTCGAGGACGCCCAGAACGGCAAGGCCGACGTCCAACGGCTCGCCGACCGCGTGTCTGCGGTGTTCGTCCCCATCGTCATCGGGCTGTCGCTTCTCACCCTGGCGGCTTGGCTCCTGACAGGCCACTCGACGACCGCGGCCTTCACCGCCGCCGTCGCAGTGCTGATCATCGCGTGCCCCTGCGCGCTCGGGCTCGCCACTCCCACAGCGCTGCTCGTCGGCACGGGACGCGGCGCACAGCTCGGCATCCTCATCAAGGGCCCACAGATCCTGGAGTCCACCCGCCGCGTCGACACCATCGTCCTCGACAAGACCGGAACCGTGACCACCGGGCACATGGGCGTGAGCCAGGTCTACCCGGCCCAGGGTCAGTCCCTCGCGCAGGTGCTCGCCGTTGCCGGTGCCCTCGAGGATGCCTCGGAGCACCCCATCGGCCGAGCGATCGCCAGGCACGCCAGCGACACCGGCATCGGCCTGGCGCCCGTGGAGGACTTCGCCGGGCACGGCGGCAACGGCGTCACCGGCGTCGTGGACGGCCACGCCGCCCAGGCCGGCCGCCGCTCCTGGCTCGCCGACCAGTGGTCCTTGACCGCCCCCGAAGACCTCGTGCAACTGGCGGAGGCCGCCGAGACCGGGGGCCGCACCCCGGTCTGGATCGCCTGGGACGGCAGCATCCGCGCAGTCATCGTCGTGTCCGACACGGTCAAGGAGAGCTCAGCCGCCGCCATCGCCGACCTGCGGCGCCTGGGACTGCGCCCGGTGCTGCTCACCGGAGACAACGAGCGCGCTGCCCGCGAGGTGGCCCGCCAGGTGGGCATCGACCCGGAGGACGTCATCGCCGAGGTGCTGCCGTCGGACAAGGTGGACGTCGTCAAGCGACTGCAGGGCGAGGGTGCCGTCGTGGCCATGGTCGGCGACGGCGTCAACGACGCCGCGGCGCTCGCGCAGGCCGACCTCGGCCTGGCCATGGGCACCGGCACCGACGTCGCCATCGAGGCCTCCGACCTCACCCTGGTCAGCGGTGACCTGCGCGCCGCGCCGGACGCCATCCGCCTTGCCCGCGCCACGCTGGGCACCATCAAGGGCAACCTCTTCTGGGCGTTCGCCTACAACGTGGCCGCCCTGCCCCTGGCGGCCCTCGGCCTGCTCAACCCCCTCATCGCCGGCGCTGCAATGGCCTTCAGCTCCGTGTTCGTGGTGAGCAACAGCCTGCGCCTGCGACGGTTCGACCCCTCCCGCTGACACGCCCCGACCTGCCGGGCCGATCCACGAGTCGGCTCGGCAGATCGGCATCTTCAACGAATCTTGACCGAACCTCAACGGTGACCGTCAGGTGCCTCCGTGATGCTCGAGAGCATCTACCGAACCGCCGAGGAGGCTCCGTTGTCCACGCATCAAGGTCGGCCCCACGGGCCCCTCAAGGTCACTTTGGTCCAGTCCCCTGCCTGTCACTACTGCGCTGATGCTCACGCCGCCTTGAAGCAGCTCACCGCAGACGGCCACGCACTCGAGGTGACCACACTCGACGTCCGTGCCCCCGCCGGTCAGGACCTCATGAGACAACACGGCGCAGCAATGAGCCCGCTGGTCCTGGTCGACGGCGCCTTCTTCAGCCAAGGCCGACTCCCCCGCCGCAAGCTGACCCAGCTCCTACAGGGCCGGACCGGCCACCGACTCGAATCACGCGGCGTCTGAGATGGGCGACCTGCTCACCACGGGCTCCGTCCTTGCCGCGTTCCTCGCCGGGGGGGTCGCCCTGTTTGCGCCGTGCTGCATCGTCTTCCTGGCCCCCAGCTACCTTGCGGTCGCGGTGAAGAACAGGCGCTGGCGGCTGTTGCCGCTGACCTTCGTGTTCGCGGCTGGCCTCGCGCTCGTCCTGGTGCACATCACCTTGGGCGTCAGCCGGGAGAACCTGCGCCAGAACAGTCAGCAGAAGTACTCCTAGTGCTCGATCCGGTGGAACGCTAGGACTATGGACGTGGAGCAGCTGCGCGACGGTGCAGCGGACCGAACCTCGACTGCGCTGATGATGGGCTTGCTGTTCCTCGGCGTGACTACAGGCATAGCCGTTTCCGTCATCGTTCTCCTCGCGGCGGACGCCCCATGGCCTACCGCCGCCGCGGGTCTCCTGCTGACAACCCTCGCCTACGTGTGCAGGGATCGCCCACGGATCACGGCCCCTCTGCTGGGAGCGGGCTTGTCGATCCTGCTGACCTGGGCGGTGGTGGTCGGCGGGCGCTATCTGGTCAGTCAGTTCTGACGCCAATGGACGTCACCCACTGCCCTGTTTCCGCGAGTTGCTCACGAAAGGCAGCCACGTCCGCGCGCGCCCAGGATGGGTGGCGTGGGGCAGCCCGAGCACACACGTACGTCATCCGACCATCGGCATTGTGAGTGCGCTTGGCACTTGCGTCACTCCGCCGCCGTGACGGGCGCGCTGCCGGCGGCAAGAGCACTCGGCTACCGGCACAATTCGGACATGACCGACGCCACGTCTGCGACGGCCGCTCTGCAGCCCTCGTTGCCGCTCCGGATTCGGCAGGTTGAGTTTGATGACGGGATCACACGGTCGTGGGTGCTCGGTGGTCTCTCAACCTGCTAGGCGACAGGGCGTGGCGTAGGGGCGCGGTCTTGGTGACAGATGCCCAGCAACCAGAGTCGGAGGACACCGTATGGCACTTGTGCGGCT
>JBBQUB010000027.1:0-19581 GCA_038212865.1 Actinomycetales bacterium | reverse complement strand
TCAGCGGCCGAGGTCCAGCCACTGGTCCCAGCCGCCATGCAGCACCATCCACGCGATGAGCCCATAGCCGGCCTGCCCGGGGTGAACGCCGTCAAGGGATGCGCCCAGGTCGGAGTGCCATTGCTCGTGGCCGATCAGCGGCCGGTAGCAGTCGACATAAGGAACACCGCGGCGGGCGCACACGTCAGCCTGCGCCTCGACCACGATCTCCAGGCGCGCATTCAGGTCGGCGTCAAGCGTTGGCGGGGGCCCAACGGCGAATACTGCCACCCCGCTCGCGGCGGCGTCGTCGAGGATGTTGGCGAGGTTCAGACGGACGCGGGCGGTCGTCATACCGGTCGCGGCGTCGTTGTGGCCAACAGCAACGACCAAACGTTTCTCCGAACGGTCCTTCCAGCGCGTGGGGCACTCTGTTCGCCAGCGAACGAGCACATCGGCGGAGGAGTCACCGCGCACCCCCAGCTGGTATGCCGTGATGTCAACGTCCGGGTGCGCGGTGCGTCCGACGACGCGGGGGACCCAGCCAAAGCCCTTGGGATCGCCGTATCCCGCGACGTAGGAGTCACCGATGAACACGAGCGCGATGTCCCGCGGCCCCTCGCTCACCTGGAAGTGCGCGCTCGGGTTGAACTCGGTGGCGACCTCCGGGGTGTCGTCCCCAGGGTGGTCATTGGCGTAAAGGTCGACAAAGCTCACGCGGGTTCAGTCCTCGTCGTCGTCGAGTCGGGCGAGCCAGGTGGCCAGACGCTCGATGGGGGTCTCGAAGTCGGGGTGCAGGTCGACGAAGGTGCGAAGCTGCTCGGCCAGCCACTCGAGAGTGACCTGATCCTCGCCCCGGCGTGCTGCCAGCTCCTCGATTCCGCGATCCGTGAAGTACACGCCTGTGAGGTTATCGCGAGAGCCACCGCAAATCGTGCGCGACGTGCGGTGAGTTGTCATACGACCATTCGCCGTGGCCCGGCAGGATCGGATCGTCTGCGGTCACGTGCCGGAAGACGTCCGGGTGGGGAGGGGTATGCCGGGTCGTTTCCGGTCACGTGCGGGAGGCGTCCGGACATGGTGCATCGGCGGACCTGTGGATAAGGTCCCCCGCCTCAGGTGTCTGAAGACATCCCGGGCAGGTTAGCGAATTTCAGCGGTCGAAGGCCTTGGCGATCAGCTCGGCCTGCTGTACCGCGTGCTTCTTGCTCGAGCCGGTGGCCGGGGAGGCGGAGGGTGCGCGTGACACCACCTGCAGGACGCGGGTCTCGTCCCGAGCGGCCAGTGCCTGCGGCAGGTTCAGTGCCATGAACGGCCAGGCGCCCTGGTTGGCGGGTTCGTCCTGGACCCAGAGGATCTCGGCGCTGGGATAGGCCTTGATGGCCGAGGCGATCTCGTCAGCCGCCAAAGGAGCCAGCTGCTCAATCCGCAGGATGGCGGTTGCGCCGTCCTGGCGCTTGGCACGCTCGGCCTCGAGGTCGTAGATGACCTTTCCCGACGCCAGGAGCACACGCGTGACGGCGTGCGGATCCAGCCGAGCCTGGTCGGGCAGCACCAAGCGGAACGTCCCTGAGGTGAAGTCCTCGACCTCCGACGAAGCGGCCTTGAGGCGCAACATCGACTTGGGTGTGAACACGATCAGCGGACGTCGCGGCCGTTGGTAGGCCTGCCGCCGCAAGAGGTGGAAGTACGAGGCCGGTGTTGAGGGGTAGGCCACGGTCATGTTGTCCTCGGCGCACATCTGCAGGAAGCGCTCGATGCGGGCCGAGGAGTGGTCCGGGCCCTGGCCCTCGTAGCCGTGGGGGAGCAAGAGGACGACCGACGATCGTTGGCCCCACTTCTGTTCCGAGGAGGCGATGAACTCGTCAATGATGGTCTGGGCGCCGCCTGCGAAGTCGCCGAACTGTGCCTCCCACAGGACAAGGGCATCGGGCCGCTCGACGGAGTAGCCGTACTCGAAGCCCATGACCGCGAACTCGGAGAGCAGCGAGTCATAGATCCAGAACCGGCCCTGCTCCTCGCCTAGGTAGAGCAGCGGGGTCCACTCTTCGGCCGTCACCTTGTCGATGAGGACCGCGTGACGTTGCACGAAGGTGCCTCGACGCGAGTCCTGACCAGCAAGGCGAACCGGGACGCCGTCCTGGAGAAGCGTGCCGAAGGCCAGGAGCTCGCCCATGGCCCAGTCGATCCCGCCCTCGCGGACCATTGCCGCGCGCTTTTCCATGAGCGTCTTGAGCTTGGGATGAAGGGTGAAGCCCTCGGGCACGTTCACGAACGCGTCGCCGACGTTCTGCAGCTCCTCGGCGGTCACCGCGGTCCCCGTCCGGCGAGGGGCTGCGTGTTCGTCGTCCTCCTGCGCAGTGGGGCGCTCGAGCCCGCCGTGACCAACAGTGTCGGTGCCTGGGACCTCGCCTGCGTTGGCCCCGTGGGTCTCGCGGTCGGTGTTCTTGACGGCTGCTTTGGTCTCGACGAACACTCGCTCGAGCTGCTGCTGGTAGTCGCGCAGCGCGGCCTCGGCCTCCTCGACGGTGATGTCTCCGCGACCGATCAGGGACTCGCTGTAAAGCTTGCGGACTGAGCGCTTGGCCTCGATCAGGTTGTACATCAGCGGCTGGGTCATCGACGGGTCATCGCCCTCGTTGTGGCCTCGGCGGCGGTAACACACCATGTCGATGACGACGTCCTTGTTGAACTCCTGACGGAAGTCATAGGCGAGCTCGGCGACCCGCACGCAGCCCTCGGGATCGTCACCGTTGACGTGGAAGATCGGCGCCTGGATCATCCGTGCGACGTCCGTGGAGTAGAACGAAGAGCGCGACGAGGCCGGCGACGTGGTGAATCCGACCTGGTTGTTGACGACGACGTGGATCGTGCCGCCGGTGCGATAGCCGCGCAGCTGCGAGAGGTTCAGCGTCTCGGCGACGACGCCTTGACCTGCGAACGCGGCGTCACCGTGCATCAGCACGGGCAGGACCGTGAAGGCCTCGCCGGCCAGGTCGAGCCGGTCCTGTTTGGCCCGCACGATGCCTTCGAGGACGGGGTTGACCGCTTCGAGGTGCGAGGGGTTGGCAGCCAGATAGACCTTGGTCCGGGCGCCGTCCTCGGTCACGAACTCACCCTCGGTGCCGAGGTGGTACTTGACGTCGCCAGAGCCCTGGACCGACTTGGGGTCCTGGGTTCCTTCGAACTCGCGGAAGATCTGGCCGTAGGACTTGCCGGCCAGGTTGGCAAGCACGTTCAGGCGGCCGCGGTGCGGCATACCGATGCACACCTCGTCCAGTCCCTCGCCGGCCGCGCGGCAGAGGATCCGGTCGAGCAGGGCGATCACCGACTCGCCACCCTCGAGGCTGAAGCGCTTCTGCCCCACGAACTTGGTCTGCAGGAAGGTCTCGAAGGCTTCAGCGGCGTTGAGCCGCCTCAGGATCCGAAGCTGCTCGCTGGCTGACGTCTTGGCATAAGGCCCTTCGACCTTGGACTGGAGCCACATGCGCTGGTCGGGGTCCTGGATGTGCATGTACTCAAGGCCGACCGTCCGGCAGTAGGCGTCGCGCAGGATGCCCAGGATCTGGCGAAGCTTGAGCATCGGCGCCCCACCGAAGCCACCGGTGGCGAAGTCGCGGTCGAGATCCCACAGGGTCAGACCGTGCGAGGTGACGTCGAGGTCGGCGTGGTGGCGCTGGCGGTACTCCAGCGGGTCGGTGTCGGCCATCAGGTGGCCGCGCACCCGGTAGGCGTGGATAAGCTCCTGCACCCGAGCCGTCTTGTTGACGTCCTCATCGTGGCTCGCCGAGATGTCCTGGATCCACCGGATCGGCTCGTAGGGGATCCGCAGTGACTCGAAGACCTCGTCGTAGAAGCGGCTCGAGCCCAGGAGCAGCTCGTGCAGGATCCGCAGGAACTCGCCGGACTGGGCGCCCTGGATGATGCGGTGGTCATAGGTCGAGGTGATCGTGATGGTCTTGCTGACGGCGTTGCGGTTCAGCGTCTCCTCGCTCGCACCCTGCCACTCCGCTGGGTACTCCAGCGCTCCAACGCCAATGATGGCGCCCTGGCCCGACATCAGCCGGGGCACGGAGTGGACGGTGCCGATCGTGCCGGGGTTGGTCAGGGTGATCGTGGTGCCCTGGAAGTCCTCGACGGTGAGCTTGTTCTTGCGCGCCTTCCGGACGACGTCCTCGTATGCCGTCCAGAAATGTGTGAAGTCCATCGCCTCGGTCGACTTGATGCTGGGCACGAGCAGCGTGCGGGTGCCGTCAGGCTTGGGCATGTCGATCGCCAAGCCCAGGTTGACGTGCGCGGGGGTGATGAGGGACGGCTTGCCCTCCTGCTCGCCGAAGCCGTTGTTCATCTGCGGCATCAAGGCCAGGGCCTTGACGATCGCGTAACCGATGAGGTGGGTGAAACTGACCTTTCCTCCGCGGCTGCGCGCGAGGTGGTTGTTGATGACCACCCGGTTGTCGATCAGGAGCTTGGCCGGGACGGTGCGCACGCTCGTCGCGGTCGGCACGCTCAGACTTGACTCCATATTTGTCACGGTGCGCGCGGCCGCGCCGCGAAGAGGCTGGACCGTGTCTTCGCTGAGCGGGCCAGTGGGGGCCACCCGAGGGACGTCACGAGTCTTTGGGGCCGACTTAGCAGGCTCCGCGGTATTGGCGGCCGGCTGGCTCGCCGGGGCTGGCTGCGCGGCAGGTGTGGGGACTTTGACCGCGGGGGCAGCTGTGGTGGATTTGACCGCGGGCGCACTGACCGCGGGGGCGGGTGGCGCACCTGAGCCGTTTCCCTTGTCGCTGAGAGTGTCGGCCGGATGGTAGTCGGCGAAGAACTCCCACCATGCGGCGTCCACCGAGTCCTTGTCCTGCAGGTATTGCTGGTAGAGCTCGTCCACGAGCCACTCGTTCGGGCCGAAGGCCGCCATGGGGTCGTTCGCGGGTGGCTGTTCAGGCACGGCGGATACGCCTCTTTCATTGCAACGAGGGAAGACCAGACGTGGTCCCCAGCCTAACGCTCGCAGGCTCGGCACCACGCTGACAGCGATCGGCTAAATCACCTCGACTTTGAGGTTCCTATCGATGCCTCGGTCAGGTCACGTCGCGGCGCACCGTCAGCACCGAGCCGATGCCCGCCAGAACCGCGGCGTAGGCCACCAGAACCAGCGCACCGGCCCACCAGGACAGCGGCTGGACGGTTGTGCTGGTGTTGATCTGTCCGACCATCGCCGTCGTAGCCTGGCTAGGCATGTAGGGAACGATCGACTGACCCCAGCTGACAAGACCCAGAAGGAAGCCCAGCAAGGGCTCAAGAATCCAGGCCGCGCCGACAGCGATCAGGATCGCGGCCACCTGGTTGGGGATCAGGATGCCGGCACCGAGCCCTATCAGCGACCAGAGACCCAGGACCAGCAGGCTCAGGGCGAGAGCGCGGGCGATGGGACCAGCCTCCGGAACCGGTGAGAAGCCCTTGATGGCGATGGCAGTCCCGCCCACGCCCACGGAGCCGGCCAGGAACACCAGCCCGTAGAAGGCGCCGATGCCCAACAGGGAGGCCACCTTGGCGACCATGACCCGGACCCGCCGCGGGGTGGACAGGAAGGTGCTGGTGATGGTCTTGTGGCGGTACTCCGAGCCGATCGCCATGACGCCGACGACCAGGGTGAGCAGGTACGCGAGGCTCAGCCCTGCGGTGTACACGGTCGAGACCATCGCAGTGTTGTCAAGACCAGGCAGCGCCGGGCCGCTGTTGCCGCCGCCGTTCTGCTGTCGCGAGCCGGGCACAAACAGCGCGAAGACGATCGAGAAGAGAGCGCCGGCCAGGAACACACCGATCGCCATGCCCCACCACATCCGGGTGGTGAAGAACTTACGGAGCTCCGCCTTGACTGCGCCCGCCATCAGAGGGTCACTCCTTCGTGAGGTGCGACCGGGGTGGCCGCGGACGGATCTTGCTCGAGGCCGGTGCTAGTAGCTCCTCCTGCGAGGTTGCGGTTGCGGTTGTCCGGGCTCTCGGTCAGCTCGAAGAAGAGGGCTTCCAGGTCCGTCTGGAAGGCTCGGAGCTCGTGGATCGGCAGGCCGGCGTGCAGAGCGACGTCGCCCACGCGGGACATGTCGTCGCCGATTGCCTCCAGGCTCGTCGCGTCCGTGGCGTGTGCCTGGATGCCGGCGCTGACCAGGGCGCTGACCAGCGCGGGTGCGTCGGTGGTGCGGACGATCGCGCGGTGGTCTCCGTGCAGATCCGCGACCGAACCCTGCTGGATGAACTTGCCGTTGGCGATGATCACGACGTCGTCAACGGTCTGCTCCACCTCCGAGAGCATGTGGCTCGAGATCAGGATCGTCTTTCCCTGGCCACTCAGATGGCGCAGGAGCATTCGCAGCCACCTGATGCCTTCAGGGTCAAGACCGTTGGCCGGCTCGTCGAGCAGCAGCACCTGTGGGTCACCGAGCAGTGCGGCAGCCAGGCCGAGGCGCTGGCGCATACCCATCGAGTAACCGCCCGCCCTTTGCCGAGCCGCAGCGGGGATACCGACCATCTCGAGCATCTCGTCGACCCGCTTGGCGTCAATTCCGGAGGTGTCGGCCAGGACCCGAAGGTGGTTGCGCCCTGAACGGCCCGGGTGGAAGTTGGTCGCCTCCAGCGCCGACCCGACGACACGCTGGGGTGTCGCGATCTCGGAGTATCGCTGGCCGCCAATCGTCGCGGTGCCGCTGGTCGGTCGGACCAGGCCCAGCAACATGCGCAAGGTGGTGGTCTTTCCGGCCCCGTTCGGCCCCAGGAAACCGGTGATCCGGCCGGGCTCGACGGAAAAGCTGAGATTGTCAACCGCGGTAAAGCTGCCGAACTTCTTGGTCAGGTCGCGCACCTCGATGCGCGTTCCCTGTTTCGTGGCATCAGTCATCTGAGCTCCCCGAGCGTGTCCATGCGCTCACCCAACCACCTTCTCGCCACGTGAGCGCAACGACTCGGCGTGTCCTCAGCGATCTCTCAGCCTTCGGACAAAGGCCAGCCGCAAGCACCACGTCATACCGGCCCTTTCCTGCGCGGGTATGCCGCGTGGCGCAGTCCCACGCGCCGAGGTCCGTCCCCGCCGGCTGGCCGAGCACAAGGACATGCGAGTGGGCGCTGACCCCGAGCTTGGCGGGCAGGGGGGTACCGAGTAGGCGACGGTCACGATCATCAATCTTGCAGGGGCTCGGCGTGGTCATCAAGGACTATGCCCGCATTCCCTGCCTTTTCAGTTGGTCGTCCCCATCTAAGATGGGGGCACTATGACGGAGTGGCTGCTGGTCCTTGCCGGCGTGGGGTTGACCATCGGGACCGCCGTCTTCGTGGCTGCGGAGTTCGCGTTTGTGGCGTTGGACAAGACAACGGTTCAGCAGGCCATCGAGCAAGGCGACACCGCTGCCAAACCGGTCCTGGCCTCCCTGCGTCACCTCTCGACCCAGTTGTCCGCCTCTCAGGTCGGCATCACCGTGACCACGCTGGTTCTCGGTTATCTGGCACAGCCCTCGATCGGCGTGCTGCTCACCACGCCCCTGACTGCGACAGGCATCCCAGCTGCGGCCATCGAGCCCACGGCAACGGCCCTGGCTCTGGTCCTGGCGACGCTCTTCTCGATGCTGTTCGGCGAACTGCTGCCTCAGTTTCTGGGGATCTCTGCGCCGCTTCGAACGGCCAAGCTCGTCGCCCTGCCGGTGCGTCTTTTCTCCATGGTCACCAAGCCCCTCATCATCGTGCTGAACGGCTCGGCAAACCTGGTGCTGAAGGCTTTTGGGATCATCCCGCAAGAGGAGCTGTCCGGTGCCCGCACCCCCCGGGAGCTCGCCTCGCTGATCCGTCGTTCGGCCGAGGCGGGGACATTGGACAAAGGCACCGCCCGGTTGGTGACCCGGTCCCTGGACTTCGGTGATCGCACGGCCGCCGACGTCATGACGCCTCGCGTTCGCTGCACCGCGATCGAGCGAACCGCTGCGGCAGGCGATGTCGTGAGGCTCGCCCGGACGACCGGCCATTCGCGCTTCCCCGTCATTGGCGAGGACTGGGACGACGTCGACGGTCTGGTGCACGTCAAGCGCGCCATCGCCGTTCCCCACAAACGCCGTGAGGACGTGCCGGTCTCGGCGCTGATGGTCCACGCGCTGATGGTGCCCGAGACCATCCGGCTCGATCCGCTGCTGCTGATCTTGCGCTCTGCAGGTCATCAGATGGCCGTGGTCGTGGATGAGTACGGCGGCACCTCAGGCATTGTGACCCTCGAAGACGTCATCGAGGAGATCGTCGGCGAGGTCAGCGACGAGCACGATCGTGCCCGCACGACGGGACGCATCAGCGCCGACGGGTCCTGGACGGTGCCGGGCCTGTGGAGACCCGACGAGGTGCGCGACCGTCTCGGCGCGCTGGTCGCGGACGGACCGGCATACGAGACGATCGGCGGCTACGTCATGGCCTGCCTCGGACGAGTCCCCGTCGTCGGCGATGAGGTGTCAGTGCCAGGTTGGAGCATGCGCGTCGACGCCATGGACGGCCGCCGCGTCGACCGGTTGCGCTTCACCCCTGAAGAGGCCGATGGCGTCGCGACGCTCCTGGCGACTGACCGATTGCCGGGCGGTGAGCCCGGATGAGCCATCCCGCGGCCCTGTGGCTCTCACTGCTCCTGTTGCTCGGCAATGCCTTCTTCGTTGGAGCCGAGTTCGCGGTGATGACCGCCCGGCGCTCGCGTCTCGAGCCACTGGCTGCGGCCGGAAGCAAACGCGCCAAGGTCAGCCTCGACGCACTCGAGAAGGTGGCCTCCTTGCTGGCCACGGCTCAGCTGGGGATCACCTTGTGCTCGGTCGGCCTGGGCGCGGTAGCCGAACAGGCGCTCCACGAGATGATCGAACCCCCGTTGCAGGCGCTCGGCCTCTCGGACTCGCTCAGCCTCCCGATCGCTTTGGCGCTGGCGTTGCTGATCGTGGCCTATCTGCACGTCGTCGTCGGCGAGATGGTCCCCAAGAACCTCGCGATCGCCGGCCCGGACAGGGCGGCGCTGGTTCTGGCGCCAGCTTTGCTGTTCGTCAGCACGGCGCTGCGGCCGGTGACCTGGCTGGTGGAGAGCCTGGCCAAGGCCATGGTCCGGGCACTGGGCATCGAACCCAAGGACGAGCTGACGTCCGCTTTCACCGCCGAAGAGGTCCAGTTCATCGTCGCCGAGAGCCATCTCGCGGGCTTGATCGAGTCCGAACGACATGGCCTGGCCCGGCGGGTTCTCGAGTTCAGCGACCGCGTGGCGGGGGACGTGGCGGTGCCGCTGAGTGCGCTCGTGACGCTCCCGTTGGGCGCCACCCCGGATGACGTTGAGCGTCTGGTCGCTAAACGCGGTTTCTCCCGTTTCGCCATCACCGACGCGGCAGGCGGAGTCGCGGGCTATCTGCACCTCAAGGACGTCCTCTATGCCGACGACACCCAGCGCCGACAGCCGGTGCCGCTCAAGCGGGTTCGGCGTCTGGCCACAGTTCAGTCCAGTGACGAGGTCGAAGACGTGCTGGCCACGATGCAGCGCACCGGCGCCCACCTGGCCCGGGTCGTCGACCCCGCCGGTGCCGTCACCGGCGTGGTCTTCCTCGAGGACGTGCTGGAGGAGCTCGTCGGCGAGGTCACGGACTCCAGCCAGCGCTGACGCGGAATTCGCGAAGGCGCCCCCGGCAGGATTCGAACCTGCGCTTCCGCCTCCGGAGGGCGGCGCTCTATCCCCTGAGCTACGGGGGCCATTGGCCCGGCTTGGTTGACCCGGTCGCGACACGTGACCTTTTAGACCGGGTTGACGCGCCGCTGAGGTTAGCAGCCTAATGTGTCAACTATGGAATGGGTGGGCTCGACCGAAGGGGGACGCATGCCAGTAGATCCGCCGAGCAGCAGCGCGCGCGTCCTCGTCTGCGACGACGCCGCAGAGATACGGCAGCTCATCCGGATCAACCTTGAGCTCGAGGGCTATGAGGTGGTCGAGGCCAGCGACGGGCAGGTAGCGTTGGAGATCCTCCAGAACAGGACCCAGCCACTGCCGGACGTCATCACCCTGGATGCCCTCATGCCGCGTCGGGACGGGTGGTGGGCCCTGTCGATGATCCGCGCCGACCCGAGGCTCAAGCAGATCCCGATCGTCATGGTCACGGCCTCCGTCCAGCCACACGACCGTGCCCAGGCCGAGCGGGTTGCTGTGGACGGTTTCGTGGCCAAGCCGTTCGAGCCCGATGAGCTGCTCGCACTCATCGGCGCACTGGCCATGAGCGGCCGCGTCTGAGACGGGTCCGGTCCCAGCACAACGTCGCCCGTAGAATCCTCGGGTGACCCCCGAACAGCTCGCGCTCGCTATCCGCACTGTCCTCGCCGATGCTGTTGCCGCCGGTGAGCTCTCAGTGGACCTTCCCGACGAGGTGCGAGTGGAACGGCCCAAGAACCGCGAGCACGGCGACTGGTCCACCAACGTCTCCTTGCAGATCGCCAAGAGCGCCCACATGCCCCCCCGCGACGTCGCGTCGCGTCTCGCCGCGCGCCTCGCTTCGGTGAGCGGCATCAAGGCGGTGGACATCGCCGGGCCGGGCTTCCTCAACATCACCCTGGACGCAGCCTCGGCGGGCGAGCTCGCGAGGTCGATCGTCGAGGCGGGGGAGGCCTACGGTCGTGGGTATGCCGAGGCGGGCCATCGGATCAACCTGGAGTTCGTGTCATCCAACCCGACCGGGCCGATCCACCTCGGCGGCACGCGGTGGGCCGCCGTCGGTGACGCGCTTGCGCGCATCTTCGAGTTCTCCGGGGCCGAGGTGACCCGCGAGTACTACTTCAACGACCATGGCGCCCAGATCGACCGGTTCGCCATGTCGCTGATGGCCGCAGCCAGGCGCGATCCGGTCCCGGAAGACGGCTACGCCGGCGCCTACATCGACGACATCGCCGCCGCCGTCATCGAGCGTGAGCCGCGCATCCTCGACCTGCCTGATGCCACAGCGCTGGAACGCTTTCGCGCGGTCGGCGTCGACCTGATGTTCACCGAGATCAAGTCGTCCATGCATGACTTCGGAGTCGAGTTCGACGTCTACTTCCACGAGAACACCCTGCATGAGTCCGGTGCCGTCGAGCGCGCCGTCGCCCGGCTCACCGAGTTGGGCGTGATGTACGAGAAGGACGGCGCCAGGTGGCTGCGCACCACCGACTACGGCGATGACAAGGATCGCGTAGTCATCAAGTCCGATGGGCAGCCGGCCTACATCTCCAGCGACCTCGCCTATTACCTGAACAAGCGCGAGCGCGGCTTCGACCGGGCAATCATCATGCTCGGCGCCGATCACCACGGCTACGTCTCGCGGATGATGGCCATGTGTGCGGCGTTCGGTGACATCCCCCACGAGAACCTCGAGATCCTGATCGGCCAGATGGTCAACCTGGTCAAGGACGGCCACCCGGTTCGGATGAGCAAGCGGGCCGGGACCGTGGTCGTACTCGAGGACCTCGTCGAGGCCGTCGGCGTCGACGCAGCGCGGTACGCGCTCACCCGTTCCTCGACCGACTCCATGATCGACATCGACCTGGACCTGCTGTCCAGGCGCACCAACGAGAACCCGGTCTTCTATGTGCAGTACGCCCACGCCCGGACGTGCAACGTCACCCGCCTGGCGGCTGAGGACGGTGTCCACCTCGCCGACGGCTTCGACCCCTCGCTGCTCACCCACGACTCCGAGGCCGCGCTCCTGGCGATCCTTGGTGAGTTCCCGCGGATCGTCGCCCAGGCGGCCGCAATGCGTGAGCCGCACCGGGTCGCTCGCTACCTCGAGGATCTCGCTGGCCGATTCCACAAGTGGTATGACGACTGCCGGGTCCGTCCACGCGACGCCGACGAGGAGATCACCGACCTTCACCGCACACGGCTCTGGCTGAATGAGGCGACGAGGGTTGTCCTTTCCAATGGTCTTACCCTGCTTGGCGTTTCGTCCCCTGAGCGACTCTGATGCCAGCGCATGAGGCTGGTGCGCTTCACGCCGAAGGGGGTCACCGGGGCCCCTCCTGGTTGCGCGCCCCCGAGGACGTCAACGCCCTGGTCCCGGCGCTGTGGGCGCGTTCGGTTCGTCGCGGTGACGACGGTGCCCTCACGGTCGGTGGCGTTGACGTTCGCGACGTCGGCCGTGACTTCGGCACGCCGGCATACGTCGTCGACGAGGACGACTTCCGTTCTCGTGCAAGGGAGTTCAAGCAGGTCTTCGGTGAGGTCTTCGAGGATCTCTGCGGCGGCGCGGACGTGTACTACGCCGGCAAGGCGTTTCTGTGCACCGCCGTGGCGCGGTGGATCGACGAGGAGGGTCTCGGCCTGGACGTGTGCTCCGGTGGCGAGCTGGCCGTAGCCATCCGGGCTGGCTTCCCCGGTGCCCGAATCGGCTTCCATGGCAACAACAAGAGTGTCGACGAGATCGAGGATGCGCTGCGATACGGGGTGGGCCGCATCGTGGTCGACTCCTTCGAGGAGATCGAGCGAGTGGCCGCGGCAGCCCAGCGCCTCGAGGTGTTGGCGCCGGTCATGCTCCGGGTCACGGTGGGCGTGGAGGCACACACCCACGAATACATCGCCACCGCCCACGAGGACCAGAAGTTCGGCTTCAGCATTGCCGGCGGACAGGCCGCAGAGGCGGTCCGACGCATCCTGGAACACTCGAGACACCTGTCTCTGCTGGGACTCCACTCCCACATCGGCAGCCAGATCTTCGACACCAGCGGGTTCGAGGTGGCGGCACACCGCGTCCTCGGCCTGCACCGGGGGGTGGCTCAGGAGCACCATATCCGGCTGGCCGAGCTTGACCTCGGTGGCGGCTATGGCGTCTCGTACACCACCCAGCACGACCCGTCGCCACCGCGCGACCTCGCCATCGGCATGGCGCAGATCATCGAGCGCGAGTGCCGAGCCGATGGCCTGCCGGTCCCGAAGATCTCTGTCGAGCCGGGTCGCGCTATTGCCGGGCCGTCGACCTTCACCCTCTACGAGGTCGGGACTATCAAGGAGGTGCTCCTCGACGGCGATGCCTCGCGCACCTATGTCGCAGTCGACGGCGGCATGAGCGACAACATCCGGCCGGCGCTCTACGACGCCGACTACTCGTGCACGATCGCCAGCCGGGTCAGCCAGGCGCCGCCGACCCTGGCGCGCGTCGTCGGCAAGCACTGCGAGAGTGGCGACATCGTCGTCAAGGATGAGTTCCTCCCGGCCGACGTCCGGGCCGGAGACCTGTTGGCCGTTCCCGTCACGGGCGCCTACTGCCGGAGTCTTTCCAGCCAGTACAACCACATGCCTCGTCCGCCGGTGGTCGCCGTCAGGGGGGGCGCGGCGCGCGTGATTGTTCGACGCGAGACGATCGAGGACCTGCTGGCATTGGACGTCGACTGACCGTATGTCGGAACGGCCGATGTTCACAAAGTGGACGACCGGCAGGATGAGGACCGACGACCAACCGGACCAGACCCGGACCAGTTCCAGACCTCAGGGAGCGATTCGTGAGCGAGACGGACAAGCTGACGCAGCCAATGCGCATCGCCCTGCTCGGGTGCGGCGTCGTCGGCTCGGCCGTGGCGCGACTGCTGACCGCGCACGCGGGGGACTTGGCGGCACGTGTTGGCCGGCCGCTCGAGATCGTCGGTATCGCCGTCCGGCGCCCGGACAAGAGCCGTTCGGTGACAGGGGTCGACCCCTCGTTGTTCACCACTGAGGCCGAGGATCTGGTCACCCGTGCGGACATCGTCGTCGAGGTCATCGGTGGCATCGAGCCGGCTCGCAGCCTGATCCTGCGGGCGATGGAGCACGGAGCCAGCGTCGTCACCGCCAACAAGGCACTGCTCGGGGAGGACGGCCCGCGTCTCTACCAGGCGGCACAGGACTGCGATGTCGACCTGTACTACGAGGCATCGGTGGCAGGGGCCATCCCCCTGTTGCGACCCTTGCGCGAGTCGCTCGCAGGCGACGAGGTCCGCCGCATCCTGGGCATAGTCAACGGCACCACGAACTACGTGCTGGACAAGATGGACACGACCGGAGCGGGCTTCGGAGACGCCGTCGAGCAGGCCCAGGCCCTGGGCTACGCCGAGGCCGACCCGACCGCGGACGTCGAGGGGTTCGACGCTGCCGCGAAGGCGGCAATTCTCGCCTCGCTTGCCTTCCACACCCGCGTCAGCGCCAAGGACGTCTATCGCGAGGGCATTACCGAGGTCAGTGCCGCCGACATCAGTGCCGCACGCGAGATGGGTTGTGTCGTCAAGCTTCTCGCCATCTGCGAGCACATCAAAGGAGGCTTGGGCGACGGCGGTGGGGAAGGCGGCATCTCGGTGCGCGTACATCCAGCCATGATCCCGCGCACCCACCCCCTTGCCGGAGTTCGCGAAGCCTTCAACGCGGTTTTCGTCGAGGCCGAGTCTGCCGGCCAGCTGATGTTCTATGGTCGCGGCGCCGGTGGCGACCCGACCGCCTCCGCTGTCCTCGGTGACGTCGTCGCGGTTGCCCGTCACAAAGTGGTCGGCGGTCGCGGGCCCGGAGAGTCGGCCTATGCGGACCGGCCCATTCTCTCGATGGGCCAGGCCCAGACGCGTTATCACATCAGTCTCGATGTGGCCGACCGTCCGGGCGTGCTCGCTCAGGTGGCGCTAGCTTTTGCCGAGCACAACGTCTCGATCGAAACCGTTCGGCAGCAGTTGCTTGCGCCCGATCCGCAGCGCCCGAACGAGGGACGAGCCAGCCTGATCGTGGTCACCCACACAGCCTTCGACGCCGCGCTGTCGGCGACCGTCGATGCGTTGGCCGACCTGTCCACAGTCCGTCGCGTCACCTCGGTGATGCGCGTCGAAGGGGAATGACCATGACCCAGGAACGGGCCCATCTCTGGCGCGGAGTCATCCAGGAGTATCGCGACCGGTTGCCTTCGCTCGTCGGCGCACCGGTGGTGACCCTGGGGGAGGGCGGGACGCCCTTGATCCCCGCTGCCTACCTCTCGTCACTGGTTGGTGCCGAGGTCTTTGTCAAGTACGAAGGCGTCAACCCGACGGGGTCGTTCAAGGACCGTGGCATGACCACTGCCATCTCGGTGGCCGCGCGTCGAGGGGTAAAGGCGGTGATCTGCGCCTCGACCGGCAACACCAGCGCGTCGGCGGCTGCCTACGCCACCAAGGCGGGTATGACGTGTGGCGTGCTCGTGCCGGACGGCAAGATCGCGATGGGCAAGCTCAGCCAAGCTATCGCCCACGGTGCGACACTGCTGCAGGTGGACGGAAACTTCGACGACTGCCTGACCTTGGCCCGCAAGCTGGCCGAGGCCTACCCGGTGGATCTGGTCAACTCCGTGAATCCAGCACGGATCGAGGGCCAGAAGACTGCAGCTTTCGAGATCGTCGACGTACTGGGCGACGCACCCGACATACATTGCCTTCCCGTGGGTAACGCCGGCAACATCATGGCCTACTGGCGTGGCTATCGCGAGTACTACCGCGAGAGTGAAAACCCAGGCCCTGCAACACAACTGCCCAAGATGTGGGGCTTCCAAGCCGACGGTGCAGCCCCGATCGTCGCAGGCCATCCGGTCGACCATCCCGAGACGATCGCCACCGCCATCCGGATCGGCAACCCTGCGTCGTGGCGGCAGGCTCTCGAGGCACGGGACGACTCAGGCGGCCTGATCGACGCCGTCTCCGATGCGCAGATCCTCGCGGCACACCGCCTCCTCTCGGCCAGGGAGGGCATCTTCGTCGAGCCGGCCTCTGCCGCCAGCGTCGCCGGGCTGCTCGCCGCGCACGCCGCTGGCCTCGTCCCCTCGGGCGCTCGCATCGTCTGCACGGTCACCGGTCACGGGCTCAAGGACCCGGTGTGGGCGCTCAAGGACGCCCAGGGGATCGAGGTAGTGCCGACCCGGGTCCCAGTCGACGCGTTCACCGCTGCCAACGCACTCGGGCTGGAGGGCTGAGGGATCGTGGCCGACCTGATCAGTCTCGTCAAAGGGTCATCGGTGCGTGTCCGCGTGCCGGCCAGTAGTGCGAACATCGGGCCGGGTTTCGACTCGATCGGTCTGGCACTGGGCATCTGGGACGAGTACGTGGTGACCGTCACCGTCGAGCCTGCGCTCAGGATCGACGTCGACGGTGAAGGCGCTGGGGAGCTGCCATGCGACGAGCGCCACCTGGTCCATCGGTCCATGCTCAGGGCCTGGTCGCAGCTGGAGGTTCAGACGCCCACCGGCTTGCACCTCAGCTGTCGCAACGCGGTTCCGCAGGGTCGAGGGCTGGGGTCGTCCGCGACCGCGATCGTGGCCGGAATCGTTGCCGCCCAAGGGCTGTGTGACATTGCCACGGGGCGAGGGGGCGCCGACGGGAGCTTTGACCAGGTGTTCGCCAACAACGTGGCGGCGGCTATGGAAGGACACCCTGACAACGCTTCGGCGAGCGTTTTCGGCGGCATGACCTTGTCCTGGGCCGACGACGTCGACCCAGCCCTGTTCCATTCGGTTCAGCTCGAGGTGGCCGGGGACGTCATACCGCTTGTGTTCCTCCCCGCCACACAGCTGCCGACGGCGGTCGCGCGTGCGGCCCTGCCCGAGCAGGTCCCCTTGGACGTCGCTGCCTTGAACTCTGCACGGGTCGGCCTGCTCGTCGAGGCGGTCACCCGTCGTCCGGACCTGCTACTGCCAGCAACGCGTGAGTGGCTGCACCAGGAGCAGCGACGAGCGTCCTTCCCTGAATCGATGACGTTGCTGGATGCCCTTCGCGGCAAGGGACACGCCGCTGTCGTCTCCGGTGCCGGACCCAGCGTGCTCGTCCTTACGACAGCGGCGCAGATGGAGGACGCTCGCGCTATGGCCGACCAGTCCGTATGGCAGCTGCTAGAGCCCGGGATGCCGTTGACCGGCGCGACCCTCGAAATACTCTCCCGGTGAGGGACGCGCTGGGGCTCGCGGCGAAAGGGTCTTTCGACATGACGAGCGCTCGACATGACGACGTTCGGGCAACGAAGGTCAGGTGGGGTGTTATATTGAAGGCGCACCTGGTGGTTATCGCCGTTCGTCGTTGATCGAGCAGATCACAACAGTTGCACAAACCACTACGCGAGTGCCTCTTTCTTGATGCACGCGGCGTCATCACGCCGGCTCATGTGGTTCCCACGTCAGGGCTATACCTGACACAAACATCCCCGGCCCGGCACTCTGCGTGGGCCGAATACGAGGGGGAAGGATCCTTCGTGACAAACACCACCACTCTCGCTGGCTCGTCTGCCAGTGGCGCCGAAGAGACGCCCAAGCGTGCTGGCGGCCTCAGCACCATGAAGCTCGCCGAGCTCCAGGGTCTGGCCGGCGGCTTGGGTCTGACCGGTACCGCCAAGATGCGCAAGAGCGATCTGGTCATCGCGATCAGGGCCCGCCAGTCCGGCGGTTCGGCGTCGGCGGCCTCGCCCTCAGCCAAAACCGCAACAGTAGCGACACCTGCGGTTGCCTCTCCAGCGTCCGCGGACCCGGCGGCCCAGGCATCGCCTGCCGCCACAGAGCGTCCGGTTCGCACCTCACGTCGGGCACAGAGACCAGTCATGACCTCATCGGCTGATGACGAACCGACGACGTCGCCCGGTGGCCAGGCGCAGCTGGACACCGCTGCCCAACAAGACGCGCCGCGCGATGAGACCCCTCGTCACGATGGCCGCTCGCAGCGTACGAACGACCGTCAGCAGGGTGGTCGTCAGAGCGGACGTCAGAACGAGAACCGTCAGGCAGGGGGTCAGCAGGACAACCGTCAGCAGGGCGGTCAGCAGGACAACCGTCAGCAGGGCGGTCAGCAGGACAACCGTCAGCAGGACAACCGTCAGCAAGACAACCGTCAGCACGGTGGTCAGCAGGACAACCGTCAGCACGGTGGTCAGCAGGACAACAGGGGCCGTTACGACCAGGATGACGACATGCCCGGCGGTCGCCGGCGGAATCGTCAGCGCAGCCGCGACCGCAAGCGTCGGGGTGGATCGGGCGAGAGCTTCGGTGGCCAAGGCCAGAGCGAGGCCATCGATGCTGTCAGCGAGGACGATGTACTGGTCCCCGTGGCCGGCATTCTGGAGGTGCTCGACAGCTACGCATTCCTGCGCACCAGTGGCTACCTGCCTGGCGAGAACGACGTCTACGTTCCGCTGGGCATTGTCAAGAAGAACGGCCTGCGCAAGGGTGACGCGATCACCGGTGCGGTGCGGGTCCTGCGCGAAGGCGAGCAGATTCCGGCTCGCCAGAAGTTCAACGCGCTGGTTCGTCTGGACACCATCAACGGTCTCACCCCTGAGCAGTCCGCGGGTCGCGTCGACTTCGCCAAGCTCACCCCGCTCTACCCGCAGGAGCGACTGCGTCTGGAGACTGAGCCGAACATCCTCTCGACCCGGTTGATCGACCTCATTGCTCCGATCGGCAAGGGCCAGCGTGGTCTGATCGTCAGCCCGGCCAAAGCCGGCAAGACGCTGATCCTGCAGGCGATCGCCAACGCCATCACCACGAACAACCCTGAGGCGCACCTCATGGTCGTCCTGGTGGACGAGCGTCCAGAGGAAGTCACGGACATGCAGCGCGCCGTCAAGGGTGAGGTCATCGCCTCGACGTTCGACCGGCCGGCCGAGGATCACACGACGGTGGCAGAGCTCGCCATCGAGCGGGCCAAGCGTCTGGTCGAGATGGGTCACGACGTCGTCATCCTGCTCGACTCGATCACCCGACTGGGCCGTGCCTACAACCTCGCCGCACCTGCGAGCGGGCGCATCCTCTCTGGTGGTGTCGACTCGAGCGCGCTGTACCCGCCGAAGCGCTTCTTCGGTGCCGCCCGCAACATCGAGAACGGCGGCTCGCTCACCATTCTCGCCACCGCCCTGGTCGACACCGGTTCCAAGATGGACGAGGTGATCTTCGAGGAGTTCAAGGGCACCGGCAACATGGAGCTGCGCCTGTCGCGTCATCTCGCCGAACGCCGTATCTTCCCGGCCATCGACGTCAACCCCTCCGGCACGCGCCGCGAGGAGATTCTGATGGCCAACGAGGAGCTCAAGATCGTCTGGAAGCTGCGCCGGGTGCTCTCCGCCCTCGACCAGCAGCAGGGGATCGAGCTGCTCATCGACCGGCTCAAGAAGTCCAAGAGCAACGTCGAGTTCCTCATGCAGGTCCAGAAGACGTCCTCGATCCAGATGGACGAGGACGACTGATCGGTCTCGGCTCGGTGGGAATGATTCTCACTCTAGAGACGTTTTTGGCATACGTGCCGGTTCTGGCACAATCATGTGTTGGCCGCCGGTTCACGTGCGTGAGCGAGTTCTGAGCGCACGACCCGGCATCGCCCCAACCTCAAGGAGCACACGTTGAAGAAGGACCTTCACCCCAAATACGGCGAGACCACGGTGACCTGCACCTGTGGCTCGACGTTCCAGACGCGCAGCACCGTGGACGGCGGCAAGATCTCGTCCGACGTGTGCTCGCAGTGCCACCCCTTCTACACCGGCAAGCAGAAGATCCTCGACACCGGTGGCCGCGTGGCACGCTTCCAGGAGCGCTACGGCAAGAAGGTCGCTAAGTAAGTCCCGTTCTTACTGTTCTTTCACGCACCCAC
>JBBQUB010000026.1:0-19586 GCA_038212865.1 Actinomycetales bacterium | reverse complement strand
GATCGACGCCTTGTCACGCCCGCCCGTGCTCTCCGCACCCTGTGCCTGGGCGACTACATCTTCCTGGGCCACGGTGAGGAGAGCACGGGCGGGCGTGACAAGGCGTCGATCCGTGCGGACACGATGGAAGCGGTCATCGGGACCGTCTATCTGTCTGCCGGCCTTGCGGCGGCCACGACCTTCGTTCACCACCTCCTCGATCCGCTCATGGAGTCCTCTGCCAGCTTGGGCGCCGGTCTGGACTGGAAGACGAGCCTGCAGGAGCTCACTGCCTCGGGTTCGCTGGGAGTGCCGGAGTACCGCGTCACCGAGGAAGGCCCCGACCACCAGAAGACTTTCCACGCCGAGTCGGTCGTGGGTTCTGAGGTCATGGGATCGGGCTCCGGGTACAGCAAGAAGGAAGCCGAGCAGAAGGCCGCCGCGGTCGCCTGGACCGAGCTGAACCGCAGGGCCAACGCCGTCCTGTCAAGTGAAGTGCAGCCAGTCGACCGTCAGGATGCCTGAGCTTCCCGAGGTTGAGGTCGTCCGTCGCGGACTCCATGATCACGTCGTCGGACGGCGCATCGACACCGCGAGCTTCTTTGGCTCCCGGGTTGCGCGCCGCCATCTGCCAGGGCCGGTCGATCTCGCAGATCGCTTGCGCGGCAACGTGGTTCATGCCGCGCAGCGTCGCGGCAAGTATCTCTGGCTAGTGCTGGAGGCGCCCGATGGTCATCGGCAGAGCCTCACGATCCACCTCGGTATGAGTGGCCAGCTCCTCGTCGAGGCGGCCGCTGCGCCGCGCGAGACCCACCTGCACGCAACCTTCGACTTCGCCGATGACGGACCGCAGCTGCGCTTCGTTGACCAACGCACCTTCGGCGGCATGGCCCTGGCGGACCTTGTGCCTGATCGCAGCGCCCCGAGTCTCAGCGGGCAAAGTCTCAGTCCGCCGCCACGGCTGCGACAGACCTGGGATATCCCCGAGAGCATCGCCCACATCGCGCCGGACCCCCTGGAACCGGCCTTCGACCAGGGCGCGGTCATCGCACGGCTGAAGCTGCGGCATACCGCGGTCAAGCGGTCCCTGCTGGATCAGGAGCTCGTCTCGGGGATCGGCAACATCTATGCGGACGAGGCGTTGTGGCGCAGCAAGGTTCACGGCGAGCGCCACGCTGCGGCGCTCTCGAAGCCGGCACTGGGGCGGTTGGTCGACCACGCCCGAGACGTGATGCTCGAAGCGCTCGAACAGGGGGGTACGAGCTTTGACGCGCTGTATGTCAACGTCAACGGCGCGAGTGGCTTTTTCGACCGGTCTCTGAACGCCTATGGTCGCGAGGGCCGTCCCTGCCCGCGTTGCGGCGCCCCCATCCGGCGTGAGGCATTCATGAACCGATCGTCGTACTCCTGCCCTCGGTGCCAGCCACGACCCAAAGGCACGGTTATCGTGCTGCCGTGATGAACTTCGCACCGACGTCTCTGACCATGCCCGAATCGCCCGAAGGTTGGGGTGACTGGATCAGCGATCGCTGCACTGCGCAGCTGGCGACGGCGCGTGCCATCGTCGCGGCGATCAAGGAGGCGCCGACCACGGACGCCACGCGGCTGCTGACCGACTGGAACGACGTGTCGATCTCCCTGCACAACGCCATGTCCGCTGCATCCCTGTTCAGCCAGGTCCACCCGCAGGAGGCGATCCGCTCGCAGGCGGAGGCCGCGGAGCAGGAGGGCAACCAGCTCTCGACCGACCTTGGCCTGGATCGCGACCTATTTGAGATCTTCGCGGCGGTCGACCCCACGGATCTTGACGAGTCTGCGGTGAGGGTCCTTCGACTCACCCTGCGAGACTTCCGCAGGGCAGGGGTGGACCAGGACGAGCCCACCCGGGCGCGCCTGCGGGAGCTGGGCGACGCTGAGCTGGTCGCCGACCAGGAGTTCGGCAAGAACATCCGCGATGACGTGCGCAGCATCTCGCTGTCCCCCGACCAGCTGGCCGGTCTGCCCCAGGACTACATCGACGCCCACCCCGTCGGCACCGACGGCCGGGTCACCATCACCACCGACTATCCCGATGTGATCCCCTTCATGACCTTCGCCCTGGACGCCGAGGCGCGCCGCGCCTTGGTCATGGAGTTCAACAACCGCGCCTGGCCGGTCAACGACGCGGTGCTCCAGAAGTTGCTGGCGCTTCGGGCCGAGCATGCCAGGATCCTCGGTTTCGGCTCATGGGCGGACTTCGACGCCGAGGTGAAGATGATCGGGCGCGGTGCCGCCATTGGTGAGTTCATCGACCAGATCGCGGCCGCCGCGGAGGAGCCCGGTCGTCGGGACCTCGCCGTGCTTCTCGAGCGGCTGCAGTTCGACCGTCCCGACGTGTTGGTGGTGGATCGGGCCGACTCAACCTTCTACAATGAGGTCGTCCGGCGCGAGCGCTTCGATGTGGACGCCCAACAGGTGCGCAAGTACTTCGACTTCGCCATGGTCCGACAGGGGCTGCTGGACGTCACCGGCCGGCTCTTCGGGTTGAGTTACACGCGGGTTCACGACGCGATTTCGTGGCATGAGGACGTTGCGGTTTATGACGTTGAGCTCGACGGGGCGGCACTGGGCCGGATCTACCTTGACCTGCACCCACGCGAGGGCAAGTACAAGCACGCCGCCCAGTTCGACCTGGTCGCGGGCATCCGGGAGAGGCAGCTGCCCGAGGGCGTGTTGGTGTGCAACTTCGGGCGCGGGCTGATGGAGCACTCCGATGTCGTGACGCTCTTCCACGAGTTCGGGCATCTTGTCCACCACCTGCTCGCCGGGCGCCACCAGTGGGCCCGGTTCTCGGGCGTGGCGACTGAATGGGACTTCGTGGAAGCGCCGTCGCAGCTGCTCGAGGAGTGGGCCTGGGACGCGGATGTGTTGCGCACCTTTGCGACCGACGACTCAGGTGAGCCCATCCCCGAAGAGCTGGTTGCCAAGATGCGTGCTGGCGAGGACTTCGGCAAGGGCTGCTTCGCCCGGAACCAGATGTTCTACGCGGCCCTGTCCTACCGCCTGCACCAAGAGCCCGTCGAGGAGGTCACCGCCGTCGTCAAGGAGCTCCAGGCCGCCTATGACCTCTATGCCCATGTCGAGGGCACCCACTTCCACGCCTCGTTTGGTCACCTGGCCGGCTACTCGTCCGCGTACTACACCTATATGTGGAGCCTGGTCATCGCCAAGGACCTCTACTCGGCGTTCGACCGAAAAGACCTCTTTGCGCCGGAGAACGCTCGACGCTACCGCGACACGATCCTGGCCGCAGGTGGGAGCAAGGAAGCGGCCGAGCTCGTGTCCGAGTTTCTCGGGCGCCCTTACAACATCAAGGCTTTCAGCACCTGGCTCCAGGAGGCGCGGGTCGACTAGACCTCGGCGGCGTAGCGAACACCGAGGTCGACGCGGGCCAGATCTGTGGGCGTATGCCGTGCCCCCACCGTCGATCCGGACTCACCCTGACTGGTGGTGGCTACTAGCCGCTCCGGCCTGATGAACCAGGGTTCGACCGATATCGAGCCGGCGGGCAAGAGCTTGCCGAGCACCTGCTGCTCGCGTGCGGCGACGGCATACAGCCTGTTGTTGCCGTGCGCGAGGTCAGTGGCCACCGAGGCGGCGATGTCTCCCGTTCCCAGGATTCCCTTCTGATCGGGCGGTCGGCTGTGATCTGGGACACATCTGGAGCACATGGTCTCAGGAGAGCGCCGGGGTGCGTGCTCGCGAGGCCGGGACTGGGAGCACTGACCATCCGGATTCCGCAAAATGTGACTAGTCATTGACGTTGACCTGCCGCGGCGCCGGTGAGACTCTGGAAGAGCCCCCGGACGAAAGACGCCTGGAGGAGCCCGCAATGTGTTGTCCATCGCTCTTCGCATGCGCGAAGGAACCCGTCGGAGTTGGTATGGCCAAGGCAATTTTGGGTCAGCGTGTCTATGGGGACGACCGTCTCGTCCTGGAGACCGCTCGACTGAGGTCGCGAGTGCGCGATCTCGAGACCGTGATCGAAGACTTGCAGCAGGACAACGACCGGTTGCGCGAAGGCCCGCGCTCCTCGGTCGGGGCGGTTCGCGAAGCCGTTCACTGAGCACAACCGAGCATCGAGCACACTGAGTATGGGGACGGGCGTCTCCGCGAGCCTGGTTCTCTCCGCCGGTACAGTGATGCCGTTCATCGCCGCACCAGAGGAGCCCATCGCTCGTGTACGTCAAGAGCCTGACCCTGCGTGGCTTCAAGTCTTTTGCGTCGGCAACCTCGCTGCGCCTTGAGCCCGGCATCACCTGCATCGTCGGCCCCAACGGCTCCGGTAAGTCCAACGTCGTCGATGCTCTCGCCTGGGTGATGGGCGAGCAGGGTGCAAAGAGCCTTCGCGGCGGCAAGATGGAGGATGTCATCTTCGCCGGGACCTCCTTGCGTGCCCCGTTGGGGCGGGCCGAGGTCTCGCTCACCATCGACAACACCGACGGCGCCCTGCCGATCGACTACGCCGAGGTCACCATCGGGCGGACCATGTTTCGCAACGGGGGGTCCGAGTACGCCATCAACGGCACGCCCTGCCGCCTGCTGGACATCCAGGAGCTGCTCGCCGACTCCGGAATCGGCCGCGAGATGCATGTCATCGTCGGTCAGGGCCAGCTCGACGCAGTCCTGCGCGCCACTCCCGAGGAACGTCGCGGCTTCATCGAGGAGGCTGCGGGCGTCCTGAAGCACCGCAAGCGCAAAGAGCGCGCGCTGCGCAAGATGGAGGCGATGGAGGCCAACCTCACCCGGGTCAACGACCTCACCGGTGAGATCCGCCGCCAGCTCGGACCGCTCGGTCGCCAGGCTGAGGCTGCCCGAAAGGCAGCCACCATCCAGGCCGAGGCGCGCGACGCACGACTTCGACTGCTTGCCGACGACTTGTCCCAGCTGACCAGCACCCTCCAACAGGAGGTCGCCGACGAGACCTCCCTGGTCGTTCGTCGCACCGAGGTCGAAGCGGCCCTTTCCGACGCTCGTTCGCGCCTAACCGGGCTGGAGCTCGAGGCACAGGAGAGCGCGCCGCAGCTCGCTCGCGCGCAGGAGCGCTGGTTCGCCCTGTCCTCGCTGCGCGAGCGGCTCATGGCGACCGGGTCGCTGGCGGCCGAACGGGTTCGCCTGCTTTCGGAGGACGAGAGCGAGGCGGTGGACAACGGTTCGCGAGATCCCGAGCTGCTGCGCGCACAGGCCGCTTCCGTGCGTTTGCAGGAGCAGGCGCTGGTCGCCGAGACCACGCAAGCCAAGGAGACGCTGGACACGGCAGTTGCCCACCGCACCCAGGTCGAGATCGCGTATGCCTCCGAGACCGCTCGCCTCACCCGCCTCATCCGGGCCGCCGCTGATCGTCGAGAGGGGCTCGCCAAGCTGGCCGGCCAAGTGGGCGCACGGCGCAGCCGGATCGAGGCCGGGGAGGCCGAGATCGGGCGGCTCCAACAGGCCGTTGAACAGAGCAAGTCCCGCGCCGCCCGGGCCGAGGAGGAGTTCGCGGCTCTGGACGCCTCTGTCGCGGTGCACGAAGAAGGCGAGCAGGGCCTGGATACCACCTACGAGGAGGCTGCCGCGTCGCTGGATCTGGCCGAGGCAGAGGTGTCGCGGTGGCGCGAGGAGGAGCGACTGGCCGACCGGGACCGATCCAGCGCCGGAGCTCGGCTCGACGCGCTCGAGCTCAACCTGCGACGCAAGGATGGCGCTGCCGCGCTCTTGGCGGCCGGCGACGAGGTGCCCGGGGTGGTGGGGTCGGTCGCCGCCCTGCTCCAGGTCAAGTCGGGTCACGAGGCCGGCGTTGCTGCCGCCCTCGGGTGGGCAGCGGATGCCTTGGCCGTCGACTCGGTGCGGGCAGCGGAACACGCCGTCGCGATGCTGCGCGAACAAGACGCGGGCCGGGCCGGCCTGCTCGTGGCCGCCACCGCAGCCAAGGTTGAGGTCGCCAGCTGGCCGAGGCTGAGCGGTGGCGCCGTGTGGGCACGCGACGTAGTCACCTGTCCGGAGAGTGTGCGACCGGCGGTCGAGCAGCTACTGGATCGCATTGCCCTTGTTCAGGATCCGTCCACTGCGGTGGATCTGGTCCACCGTGGTGAGGGCATCACGGCGGTCACCCCCGACGGCGATGTCTTCGCCCCTGGCTATGTTCGTGGCGGTAGCGCGTCGGTGCCCAGCCTGATCGAGATCCAGGCCGCTGTCGACGAGACGCGTGACAAGGTCCAGGACGCCGCTCGTCGCGGTGAGCAGGCCAAGTCCGCGCTGTTGACGGCCACCGAGCGGGTGGTGGCGACCAAGGTCGTGGTGGAGGTCGCGCTCGAGCGCCTGCACCAGTCTGACGCAAGGATGGCTGCAGTTGCTGAGCAGCTGGGGCAGCTCGGAAGCACGGTCCGCGCCGGGCGCGCTGAGTCCGAACGCATCGAGCGGGCCATCGCCGCGGCCGAGTCCGCGCTGGACAGTGACCGTGCCGAGCATCTAGCCCTCAACGAACGACTCGAGGATGCGAGCGCCGAGCCAGGCGAGCAAGACCCATCCACCGACGAACGCGAACGCCTGGAGCGAGGTGCCACACAGGCCCGAGCGGCGGAGACCGAGCTTCGACTCACCCTTCGTACCCGCGAGGAACGGGCCCGTGCGATGTCCGGCCGGGCCGAGTCATTGGAAGAGGCCGCTCGCGCCGCAGTTGCCGCCCTCGAACGGGCTGCCGCGCGAAGGGATCGTCGCAAGCGTGAGGCAACGGTGGCAGGCGCGGTCCGCAGCGGCGCGGCATACGCGGTGGAGGGGGTGGCCCGCGCGCTTGAGCTGGCCACGTCCGAACGGACCGGAGCCGAACGCGGGCGCACCGAGCGTGACTCGGGGTTGTCGCTCGTCCGGCATGAGATCGGCACGCTGGGCGACGAGCTGCGCGCCCTGACCGACTCTGTCCATCGCGACGAGGTGGCACGCACACAGCAGCGGCTGCGGATCGAGACGTTGCAGGCCAAGGCGATCGAGGAGCTCGGAATCGACCCGGAGGTGCTGGTGGAGGACTTCGGCCCGCATCAGCCGGTGCCGGTGATACCCGACCCCGATGACCCCATTGCGGACTTCGCCGACTCTGACTCGGAGTCCGGGCCGGCGACCGTTCCGTACGAGCGCGACGCCCAGGCCAAACGGCTTCGCTCCGCCGAGCGCAAGCTCTCCACGCTCGGACGGGTGAACCCCCTGGCGCTGGAGGAGTACGCCGCGCTGGAGGAGCGCCACAAGTTCCTGACCGAGCAGCTCGAGGACCTCAAGAACTCCAAACGCGATCTCATGGAGATCGTTCGCGAGGTCGACGAGCGCGTCGAGAAGGTCTTCACCGAGGCGTACTACGACACCGCAGCCCAGTTCGAGGGCGTGTTCAGCAGGTTGTTCCCAGGAGGCGAGGGTCGACTGGTTCTCACTGATCCCGACAACATGCTGACCACCGGGATCGAGGTCGAGGCTCGCCCGCCGGGCAAGAAGATCAAGCGGCTCTCGCTGCTGTCCGGCGGCGAGCGCGCACTGGTTGCCGTGGCGCTGCTGGTCAGTATCTTCAAGGCGCGGCCCAGCCCCTTCTACATCATGGACGAGGTCGAGTCATCGCTGGATGACGCCAACCTGGGCCGGTTGATCATGTTGTTGGAGGAGCTGCGAGGTTCTAGCCAGCTGATCGTCATCACCCACCAGAAGCGCACGATGGAGATTGCCGACGCGCTGTACGGCGTCACGATGCGGGGCGACGGTGTCACCACCGTCGTCTCCCAGCGAATCCGGGACGTCCGGAGCGCCTGAGGGTCCACCAGGGCGAAGTCGCTGACCCGTCTCAGCGGGGGGACGTCAATTCGCCTTGTCCTCGCTCAGAGGGCACCCTTGACCCATGGTCGTCCTGATAGTCGGAATGCTGCTGTGCCTCCTCCTCGCGGTGGCGGTGGTGGGCCTGGTCGCGATTCCCGCTCGCCGCGAGGGACGCGACCTGCTCACTCCCAGGGGTGAAGAGGTGCTGTCCCGGGTACGCGAGAAGACCGGATCAGCCGTGGAGACCGCCCGTGAGAAAACAGGTGAGGCGATGGGCGCCGCCCGCGACAAAGTGACCGACGTCACCTCACCCAAGGACGACTGAGCCTCCAGTCCGGCGCCCTTGTCAGTGGTCTGGGAGAATCGCCAACTGTGACTCAACTCCAGGTAATCTTTGCCCTAGCGGTTGTCATCGCCATCGCAGGAATCGCCCTGCTGGTCGGACTGGTTCGTCGCCGTGGCCACGGCGGCAAGGCCAAGACCCTTCCGGCGCCGACGCGTTCACCGGGGGCGGAGGGTGGTTCCGAGCTCCGCGATAGGGACGACGGCGTCGGGCCAGGTGGCCGGACGGTGGAGACCCTCGAGCCCGAGGTCCACGACCACGAGGTGCCAGTTCAGGCACCGTCGATCGAGCGTCCAGAGTCGGCTACCGGCCGCCTGCAGCGACTGAGGGCCAGGCTGGCGCGATCCAACAACGCGCTGGGCAAGGGACTGTTGTCCCTGTTGTCCAGCGGGGGGCTGGACGAGCAGGCATGGGAGGACGTTGAGGACACCCTGCTCAGCTCAGATCTCGGTATCGAGGCCACGATGGAGCTGGTCGCCTCGCTGCGCACCCGTGTCACCGTCGAAGGGGTACGTGACGAGGACACGGTCCGGGGCTGGTTGCGTGAGGATCTGCTCAAGCTCGTGGACCAGTCGCTCGATCGCTCGATCGCCTCCGCGCGGGTCGATGGCCGCCCAGCGGTGGTGATGGTCGTCGGAGTCAACGGGACCGGCAAGACCACGACGGTCGGCAAGCTGGCGCGCGTGCTGGTGGCCCAGGACAAGGACGTCGTGCTCGGTGCCGCCGACACCTTCCGTGCAGCCGCGGCTGACCAGCTGCAGACGTGGGGAGAACGCGTCGGTGTCCCAACGATCCGCTCTGACAGGGAGGGCGCTGACCCCGCGGCGGTGGCCTTCGATGCGGTGAAGGCGGCCGTCGAGATGGAGGCCGACGTAGTCCTGATCGACACTGCTGGCCGTCTACACAACAAGGTCGGGCTCATGGACGAGCTCGGCAAGGTCAAGCGGGTGATCGAGAAGCAGAGTCCGATCGACGAGGTTCTGCTGGTGCTCGACGCCACAACGGGTCAGAACGGGCTGCGTCAGGCCGAGGTCTTCGGTGATGTCGTCAATGTCACCGGCATCGTCCTGACCAAGCTTGACGGTACCGCTAAGGGCGGCATCGTCGTGGCCGTTCAGCGCAAGCTCGGCGTACCCGTCAAGCTGGTTGGTCTGGGCGAGGGCCCGGACGACCTGGCACCCTTCGATCCCGAGGCCTTCGTCGACGCCCTGATCTCCTGACCCGATGGAAGAGAGGCAGACCGAGGAGATTCTGTATGGCGGCAACACGAGTGTCGTCGTGCGGGTGGGCGACACGGTGCGTCGCCACACGGGCCGCTGGACGCCCGCCGTTCACGCCCTGCTGGCACACCTGAAGTCGGTCGGGTTCAGCGATGCACCGACCGTCCTGGGCATCGACGACCAGAGTCGCGAGGTCCTGTCGTTCGTCAGCGGTGCGGTCGGTGTTCTTGATCCCGGTCACCTGCTTCCGCCCTGGTTCCGCACGGCTGAGGCCTGTATGGCGACCGGAGACTGGCTGCGCCGGTTCCACAACGCCCAGGCCGGGTTCACACCCGATCCGGCCTTGCCGTGGCGGATGTATGCCGGCCGCACCCTGCGGGACGGCGAGGTGGTCGTTCACCACGACGTGGCGCCGTACAACACGATCCGGCGCCTCGATGACGGTCTCACCGTCATCGACTGGGATTTCTGCGGTCCCGGTGACCCCATTGAGGACCTGGCCTTCTCGGCGTGGCAGTGGATACCGCTGTGGGCCGACAAGGCAGCCGTCGCCACAGGTCACGGGGGAGCCATGACTGCGCTCGAGGCGGCCACGAAGCTGGCGGCGCTGGCTCATGGCTACGAGGCCTCCGTCAAACAGCGTTCGCGGCTGGTGGAGGCGTGTGTTCATCAGATGACCAAGCACGCGGTCGACGTCGAGGCAATGGCCGACACCGATCCTGCGTTCGCCCAGCTGGTTGAGCTGGGCGTTCCACGCAACGCGCGCCGGGACGCCGCATGGGTGCAGGATCACCAGGACGAGCTCCAGGCGGCCCTCGATGGCTGAGCTTCGTGGCTTGGGCCTGCACATGGCGCAGGCACGTCATTGATCGAGCAGCCCCGGGGGTGCGCCATGAGTGACGCGCCTGCGCTATGTCGAAGGCTCGTCACTCAGCGCAGCGGTTCGGGGGGGTGCTTGAGAGCCCAGCGAATGACGCTGGTGGCGGCGCCGCCGACCGGCAGGGCGACCACCCGCTCTGTTAGCGGCAGGTAAGGCAGTAACAGGTGCTGACGGGCCCACACCGGCAGGAGAGCCACGGCGGCGCCGGCCAGAGCGGTGTAGCCCGGCCGGGCGCTCCACGGCAGCGGTGGGTGCAGCAGCAGGAAACGCGCCGCGTCCCGTGCGGCCGCGGTGCCCTTGAGCTCCGGCCGGTAGGACGCGATCGCGGCCTCGAGCTCGGCGACGGTCGTCGGAGGGTCGATGACGCCGATTCTGGTTGCCACGACACACGATTGAGCCACGTAGGAGTCGGCTTCGGCTGGCGTGAGGGGAGTGACGGCATACCGCTGGTGGGCCTGCAGGAAACTGTCGGTCTCGGCGATGTGAACCCACTTCAGCAGGTGCGGGTCACTGGCGGCATAGCGGCGCCCATCAGGCGCCTTGCCGCGAACACCCTCGTGGATGCTCCGTATTCGCAAGATGAGGGCGTCGGCGTCCTCGATGGTGCCGAATGTCGTGGTTGCGAGGAAGGTGCTCGTCCGCTGCAGCCGACCCCAGGGGTCGCCCTTGTAGCCGGAGTGTCCAGCGACACCCGCCATGGCCAACGGGTGCAACGACTGCAGCAGCAGTGCACGGATACCGGCGACGAACATCGCCGCGTCGGCGTGCACCCGCCAGACCGGGTCGGTCTCGGTGAACCAGCGTTCGCCCGGTTTGTCCCAGATGAGCGCGGCCTTGGCTGCGTTGTCCTCGCCGGCAACGCGGTCGCGCAGCGCGCTAGCAACAGTGCGGCGCAGGCGGTCGTGCAGCGGACGGGCGGCGTCGATCAGTCGGGAGGTGCTCAGCGTCATGTCATCAAGTATGCGGGCCGCCACCTGTTATCCGATGCTTACCGGCGCGGGTATTTGCTAACACGGCTGTAACACAAGGGCTCACGATCCGAAACCGTTGACCGACAAAGTTCCCTCATGGAAATCAACAGCGGCGACACCGCCTGGGTTCTCGTCAGTGCCGCTCTGGTACTGCTCATGACCCCCGGTGTCGCCCTCTTCTATGGCGGCATGGTCAGGGCCAAAAGCGTCCTGAACATGATGATGATGAGCTTCGGGGCGATGGCGACGGTCAGCGTCGCCTGGGTCCTCTGGGGCTACAGCGAGGCGTTCGGTGAGTCTTGGCACGGGCTGATCGGCAACCCGTTCCAGCACTTCGGCCTGAATGACCTCCTCACCACAGAGTCGGTGGTCGGGACAATCCCGACGATGGCGTTCGTGGCCTTCCAGGCAGTCTTCGCCATCATTACCGTGGCCCTGATCAGCGGGGCGATCGCCGACCGAGCGAGGTACGCGACGTGGCTCGTATTCACCGTGCTGTGGGCGACGATCGTCTACTTCCCGGTCGCCCACTGGGTGTTCGCGTTCAATGGCTTCGCCGCGGAAAAGGGCGGATGGATCGCCAACAACCTCAAGACTATTGACTTTGCCGGAGGAACAGCGGTTCACATCAATGCCGGTGCTGCTGCCCTGGTGCTGGCTCTGATCCTGGGCAAGCGGTTCGGTTTCGGCAAGGACGACATGCGTCCGCATAACCTGACGCTCGTCATGCTCGGCGCGGCGCTGCTCTGGTTCGGGTGGTTCGGGTTCAACGCCGGCTCGGCGCTTGGGGCCAACAACACCGCCGCGGTGACATGGGTCAACACCATGGCAGCCACGGGCGCCGCTGCCCTCGCATGGCTGGCCACGGAACGGATCCGCGATGGTCACGCGACTTCGCTCGGTGCTGCATCCGGCATCGTGGCCGGCCTCGTCGCCATCACGCCCGCCTGTTCAGCGGTCACCCCCATCGGCGCAGTGGCGCTCGGAGTGCTCGCCGGTGTCCTGTGCGCACTCGCCGTGGGTCTGAAGTTCCGCTTTGGCTACGACGACAGCCTCGACGTGGTGGGAGTCCACCTCGTCGGCGGACTGGTGGGGACTCTCGCTATCGGCTTCCTCTCCTCCGCATCTGCCCCCGCGGGCGTTGACGGACTCTTCTATGGAGGCGGTGTGGACCAGCTCTGGCGTCAGGCGGTCGGCGCTGGCGCGGTGTTGACCTACTCCTTCGTCGTCACCGGTCTGATCGGCCTGGCCCTGCACCGGACCATGGGCTTCCGTGTTGAGCGTGACGCCGAGGTGTCAGGCATCGACCTCGAGGAGCACGCTGAGACGTCATACGATCTCGGTTCGCTCGGCGGTGGCGGTCAACGCCACGCCGGTGCCGCCATGTTCGGGTCCCACACCACGAGCTCGGCCCCTTCGGGGGTCCAGTCCTCCAAGACGCAGGGAGCATCGGCATGAGACTGGTCACCGCGATCATCAAGCCCTTCAAACTCGACGAGGTCAAGGAGGCTCTCGAGGCTTTCGGTATCACCGGGATGACCGTCAGCGAGGCGAGCGGGTATGGGCGCCAACGCGGGCACAGTGAGGTCTACCGCGGCGCCGAGTACACCGTCGACTTCGTCCCGAAGGTGCGCGTCGAGGTCGTCGTTGACGACATCGATGCCGCCGCCGTGGTGGCCGTCATCCTCAAGGCGGCCCAGACCGGACGGATCGGCGACGGCAAGATCTGGACGGTTCCGGTCGAGGACGTGGCTCGGGTACGAACGGGCGAACACGGCCCGGACGCGTTGTAGGAGGCGGTAGCTCACCAAAGGCGGTAACTCACCAAAGGGCGGTAACTCGTGGTTGACAGCGGTGCGACACCTGCGGTGGGCCAGAAGCTGGACCTCAACCAACAACGCCTGGACCTGGCCGACACCCGGGGCTTCACCGCCCCGGGTGCCGGCCAGGCGCGGCGCGCGGCCATGGCGTCACTGGGCCGCACCTGGGTCATCGACGTCTGGAGGGCGGCTACGCATGGAGCTCGCCTGGAGGGGGTTGCCCTAACGAGCGTGGGCAGTCTGGCCCGCGGCGACGCAGGTCCACTGAGCGACTTCGACCTCGTGCTGCTGCACGATGGCCGCTCGCTCTCGACCAAGGAGGTCACAGCGCTGGCCGAACGTATTTGGTACCCGATCTGGGACGGCGGGGCGAAGCTCGACCACAGTGTCCGCACCGTCAACCAATGCCGGACCGTCGCTGCCGGGGACCTGTCTGCCGCGATCGGACTGCTGGACCTCGAGCTCGTGGCCGGTGACGAGCAGGTGGTCGCGGCAGCACGCTCGACGGTGGGACACGACTGGCGCGCCAACGCCCGTCGCCGGCTCCCGCAGCTTGTCGAGTCACTCGAAGCGCGCCATGAACGGCACGGAGACCTGGCACAGACCCTTGAGCCAGACCTGAAGGAAGCCCGGGGGGGATTGCGCGACATGACGGTCCTGCGCGCCTTGACGGCAGCGTGGCTGGCCGACCGCCCTCACGGACAGGTCGACACGGCATACGGCGCCCTGCTGGACGCCCGTGACGCGCTGCATATGGTGACCGGTCGAGGCCGCGATCGCCTCGGACTCGAGGACCACGACGCCGTCGCCGCGCTCCTTGGTCACCGGGATGCTGACGCGATGTTGGTCGTCGTCGGCACCGCTGCGCGAACAGTCAGCTATGCCATCGACGGGACCGTACGCCGGGCCGCCCAGTCCCAGCGGGCCCGCACCTTGCGCGTCGGTCCTCGACGACCGGTTTTGAAACCATTGGGTTTTGGACTGTTCGAGCACGATGGCGAGGTGGTGCTCGGTGCGCATCTCGATCCCTCCAGGGACCCTCTGTTGGTCCTTCGCGCTGCGGTCGCCGCGGCCCGCCGTGGGCTACCAGTGGCTCCAGCGACGCTGGCCAACCTGGCCGCGCACTCCCCTGAGATCGCCGTGCCCTGGACTCCCTTGGCCCGGTCGTTGTTCGTCGATCTGCTCGCCGCAGGGCCGGGGCTGATCCCGGTGTGGGAGGGGCTCGACCTCGCAGGGCTCATCGACCGGTGGCTGCCGGAGTGGTCCGGGGTACGGAGTCGGCCACAGCGCAACGCCGTTCACCGACATACCGTCGATCGGCACCTGATCGAGACCGTGGTGCAGGCGACGGGTCTGATGCGTGACGTTGAGCGCCCCGACCTGCTGTTGTTGGCGGCTCTGCTGCATGACATCGGCAAGATCGCCGGCGCCCATGACCACTCCATCGTCGGGGCTCCGCTGGCGGCCACCGCGGCCCGCCGCCTAGGCCTGGATGAGGCCGGGATCGAGGTGGTGGAGCTGCTCACTCGCGAGCACCTGACGCTGATCAACCTCGCCACCCGGCGCGACCCCGCGGACCGGGCAACCATCTCGGCGGTGACCGATGCGGTCGCCGGTCGCCGGGACGTGCTTGAGCTGCTTCGGGCCCTGACCGAAGCGGATGCGTCCGCTGTGGGCGCTGCCGCCTGGACAGACTGGCGTGCCCAGCTCCTCGAGCATCTCGTCGGTGACGCGCGCATGGCGCTGGACGAGGCCGTCGGACCGATGGTTGAGGCCGATGAGGGTGACGATCTCCTGCCGGCGCAGATCGTGGCCGAGGTCGCTTTGGGGGTGCCCCACGTCGTGGTTCATGCCAGCGGGGGCGCCTATCGCGTCGACGTCTTCGACCGCGACCGCCTGGGCCTGTTCGCCGACACCGCAGGTCTGCTCGCGGCATACGGCCTGATCGTCCGGACTGCACGCGTGCGCACCCAGGAGGGCGTCGCTGCCAACCAGTGGCAGGTGGACTCACCGGGCGGGGATGCCCCGGATGCCGCCTCGATCGCCCGAGGGCTCGCCCAGCTCGGCGAAGGTGATCGCGCGCCGCTGCGGGCTCTGGAGCGCCGCACGGTCTCCGCCGGCATGTTTGGTGTCGTGTCACGCGAGCTGAGTCGCGCGACGGTCGTGCCCCGGGCATCGCAGGACTCGACGGTGATCGAGATCCGCGCTGATGACCGCCCCGGGCTGCTGCACCAGATCGGTATGACGTTCGCGCGCGCTGGGCTCACGGTGCACAGTGCCTACATCGCCACCTATGCCGGCCAGATCCTGGACACGTTCTATGTCAGCGAGTTCGGTGGCCGGTCCCTGTCCCCGGCGCGGGTGGCCCAGACGATCTCCATGCTCCTGGACGTATGCGACCAGGCACCTGCACCGGGAAGATAACCTTGCGTGGTGTTCACCAGCCTGTCTGACCGCCTCACTGCCACCTTCAAGAACCTGCGCGGCAAGGGCCGCCTGTCCGAATCGGACGTCAACGCCACGATTCGCGATATCCGTGTCGCCCTGCTCGATGCTGACGTCGCGCTGCCTGTCGTGCGCGAGTTCACTGGTGCGGTTCGTGAGCGTGCCCTTGGCGCCGAGGTGATCGGTTCCCTGAACCCGGCCCAGCAGATCGTCAAGATCGTCAACGAGGAGCTGGTGGCGATCCTGGGTGGGCAGACCCGCCGGATCGAGTTCGCCAAGAACCCGCCGACCGTCATCATGCTCGCGGGCCTGCAGGGCTCCGGCAAGACCACCCTGGCCGGCAAGCTCGCCAAGTGGCTCAAGGACCAGGGCCACACCCCCATCCTGGTCGCGGCTGACCTCCAGCGGCCAAACGCCGTGACCCAGCTTCAGGTCGTCGGCGATCGCGCCGGCATCCCGGTGTTCGCACCCGAGCGCGGCAACGTGGCCGGCTACGACGCAGGAGCCGAGTCCGGGGATGGCACAAGGTCATTCGGTGATCCGGTCTCCGTCTCCCGTCAAGGCGTGGCTCACGCCCGTACCAAGCAGCACGACGTCGTCATCGTCGACACCGCCGGTCGCTTGGCCATCGACGAGAACCTCATGCGGCAGGCCGGGGACATCCGGGCCGCGATCTCACCCGATGAGGTGCTCTTCGTCATTGACGCCATGATCGGCCAGGCGGCGGTTGACACGGCCCTGGCCTTCCAGCATGGCGTGGACTTCACCGGCGTGGTCCTGACCAAGCTCGACGGCGACGCCCGTGGTGGCGCGGCGCTGTCGGTGGCCAAGGTCACTGGACGGCCGATCATGTTCGCCTCCACCGGTGAGAAGGTCGGCGACCTCGAGGTGTTCCACCCCGACCGGATGGCTTCACGCATCCTGGACATGGGTGACGTGCTGACGCTGATCGAGCAGGCCGAGAAGGCCTTCGACCGCGACCAGGCCGCGGAGATGACCCGCAAGTTCATGGAGGACGAGGACTTCACGTTCGACGACTTCCTGAGCCAGATGGCGGCCATCAAGAAGATGGGCTCCTTGAAGGCGATGCTCAAGATGATGCCCGGCATGGGTGAGATGCGCGCCCAGCTCGACTCCCTCGACGAGAGCGAGTTCGACCGGGTCGAGGCGATGGTGCGTTCGATGACCCCCTTCGAACGCACTCATCCCAAGCAGATCAACGGCTCACGCCGGGCCCGTGTCGCCCGAGGGTCAGGGGTGACGGTGTCCGAGGTGAACGGACTCCTGGAGCGCTTCGGCCAGGCCCAGAAGATGATGCGTTCGTTGCGTCGCGGTGGTGGCACTGGCATCCCCGGAATGCCGCCGATCCCCGGCATGGGCGGGTCCAAGAAGGCCGGCAAGGCTCAACAACGCAAGAAGGGCAAGAGCGGTAACCCGGCCAAGCGCGCACAGGAGGAGAGGGCCGCTGCGGACAAGAGTGCCGGGGCCCGCGTGGCGGCAGCCAATAATGCCTTCGGTATGCCGGGTATGCCGGGTATGCCGGGTATGCCAGATGGGCAGGATGCGGCCGTGCCGGCAGACCCGGCCAACCTCGAGCTGCCGAAGGGCTTCGAAAAGTTCCTCGGCAAGTAGGTGCGGCTGGGGCCAATAGCTCGGCGTGCCACGCTGGGCTGATGAGTGATGTGGTGCTCGGTGCCGGGGCGAACGGTGCAAACGACGTGCCAACGAGCCGGCGGCGCCTCGACGATCTTGGAGCGGCCTTCGTCGTTCGGCCCAATCCCTGCGTCGGTTTCGGCGGGAGTGCGGATGGGTAGCGTGAGTCCATGGCTGACACAGAGCAGAACTGGGACTTCACTGGTCTGAGGGCGATGTTCCTCAACGGCACGCTCAAGAGGTCGCCGGAGGTCTCCAACACCGAGGGGCTTATCGAGGTGAGCGCCTCGATCATGCGCCGGCACGGGGTCGAGGTCGAGGTCCTACGAGCAATCGACCATGACATCGCGACGGGTGTCTATCCCGACATGACCGAGCACGGCTGGGCGACCGATGAATGGCCGCAGATCTGGGAGCGGGTCAGGGCGTCAAACATCCTGGTCATCGCCGGACCGATCTGGCTCGGCGACAACTCCAGCAAGACCAAACAGATCATCGAACGGCTCTACGCGCAGTCGAGCCAGTACAACGAGCAGGGCCAGTACGTCTTCTACGGCCGAGTCGGTGGGGCGCTGATCACCGGAAACGAGGACGGCGTCAAGCACTGCACCATGAACATCCTCTACAGCCTGCAGCACCTGGGCTACGTCATCCCGCCGCAGGCCGACGCGGGGTGGATCGGGGAGGTCGGGCCGGGCCCCTCGTACCTCGACGAGGGCTCAGGTGGTCCGGAGAACGACTTCACCAACCGCAACACGACCTTCATGACCTGGAACTTGATGCATCTGGCATCGATGATCCAGCGATCCGGTGGCATCCCGGCATACGGCAACCAGCGCAGCGCGTGGGACAACGGGGAGCGGTTCGACTTCGTCCAGCCCAACCCCGAGTACCGCTGACCCCGCGCCAGGAGCTCGTACGCGCCGAGGCGTGGGTAGGGTCGCGGACATGACCACGCCGGTGCTGCACATCAAGGGAAACGTTCTGGTCGGACCGCAGGAGGTTCGTGACGAGCTGTGGGTCGTCGGGGGCCAGATCACGTATGACGAACCTGCCTCGGGCGCGGACGTCCAGACCGTGCATGGCTGGGTTCTTCCTGGCCTCGTTGACGCCCACTGTCACATTGGGCTCGACAAGCACGGCGCCGTGGACGAAGGGGCGACAGAGGTTCAGGCGTTGGCCGACCGCGCGGCGGGCGCCTTGTTGTTGCGCGATGCGGGGTCGCCGGCTGACACCCGGTGGGTCGACGATCGTGAGGACCTGCCGCGACTGGTTCGAGCGGGTCGACACATCGCCCGGACCCGACGCTATATCCGGAACTTCGGCTGGGAGATCGAGCCGGAGGACCTGGCCCACTACGTCCGTCAGGAGGCTCGAGCCGGTGACGGATGGGTCAAGCTGGTCGGCGACTGGATCGAACGTGACACTGCAGACCTCAGTCCCTGTTGGCCCCCCGAGGCGTTGGTCACGGCCATCGCCGCCGCCCACGGGGAGGGTGCCCGCGTTACTGCTCACTGCTTTGGTGAGGAGTCCCTCCGCGACCTTGCCGCGGCCGGAGTCGACTGCATCGAGCACGCCACGGGGTTGGCCTCCGACACCATCGGTTCCTTTGCCGCGCAAGGGATTGCGATCGTGCCGACCCTGGTTAACATCGACTCGTTCCCGGCCATCGCAGCCAGCGCTGAGGGCAAATACCCGATCTATGCCGCGCACATGCGAGACCTCCATGCACGCCGTTATGAGACCGTGGGGGCGGCACATGATGCGGGACTGCCGATTTATGTGGGCACCGATGCGGGTGGCTCCCTGCCGCATGGTCTGGTCGCCCGGGAGGCGGCCGAGCTGGTCAAAGCCGGGCTGTCCACGGTCGAGGCGCTGACGGCAGCCAGCTGGGGCGCTCGGTCATGGCTCGGCAGGCCAGGCCTGGATGAGGGTGCAAGTGCCGATCTTGTTGTCTACCAAGCTGATCCGCGCACTGACATTGCTGTCCTGGCGGCGCCGGAGCACATTGTGCTGCGAGGCAAGGTTGTCGTCTGAGTCGGTGGTTCTGCATGCCCAGGGCGATCGCGTCTGGGTCGGCACGGTCCGCGCGCAGGACGTTGCGCCTTACCGCCTGGCCGTTGAGCAGTCGCGTCAGCGCCTGTCCCGGTGGAATCCAGTCGATCCGGAGGATCTCGAGAGGCAACTGGCCGTGCAGTCGCCTGACCGCCGCACCTTCCTCATCCACGCGCGGGGCCGCGAGGGCGACCACGACATCGTCGGCAAGGTCAACATCACCGACGTGGTGCGTCGCCGTTTCGAGTCGGCCGCGATGGGTTATGACGCCTAGTACTACAGTCGCACTTAGGGTAGATGTCCTCGTCGCCGGTAGTGGCATTGTTTGGCGCGGTGTTGGTGTCGTCGTCGCCAGGTGGAGCGGTGCAGGGTGCGTCCGGGTTCGGGAATGTCTGCCCAGATCAGTGC
>JBBQUB010000025.1:0-19665 GCA_038212865.1 Actinomycetales bacterium | reverse complement strand
AAAGCCGGCCAGCCCACCCGTGCGAAGGCCCGGGCCGCCGGGGCGACTGCCTCCGGAGCCGCCCGACGCAGCGGCCCCACGAGAGCCGCCAGGACGATCTGCCCACCCACCCAGATGGTCCCCGCGAGGACGTGAAGGGTGAGTCGGATCACGTCGATGTCAATGGGTAGCATCTCCTCATCCAACACGCAACGACGTGGTGGCCTCGACAAGGGGTGAGCACGGCAGAATGTCCTGGTGCCCCCAACCCCCTCCCAGTCCCCGTCAGAGACCTTCCTCAAAGCCGAGGTCGCCGCTGCTCTCAAGCGTGATGTCGACGGCCTCATCTGCGCGGTCGTGCAGCAGCACGACAGTGGTGAGGTGCTCATGGTCGGCTGGATGGACGACGAGGCCCTTCATCGCACCCTGACGTCGGGACGCGTGACGTTCTGGTCGCGCAGCCGTGGCGAGTACTGGCGCAAGGGCGACACCTCGGGCCACGCGCAGTACGTCAAGGCCGTCGCGCTGGACTGCGACGGGGACGCCCTGCTGGTCCGTGTCGACCAGGTCGGTGCGGCCTGTCACACGGGTGCGCGCACCTGCTTCGACGGTCACGATCTGGGTGCCGATCAGGGATACCGGGATGAATAAGCCCACGCCCAACCTCGGGTATGGCGTGACGTGGCCTTCGCTGGGAGCGTTCACCGAGATGGCGCGCACCCGCCGGGTCATCCCCGTCGTGCGTCGGCTGCTCGCCGATGCCGAGACGCCGGTGGGCGTCTATCGCAAGCTCGCCAAGGACGCCCCGGGCACCTTTCTGCTGGAGTCGGCCGAACATGGGGGGATGTGGTCGCGCTACTCCATCGTGGGTGCCGCCTGCAGTGCCGTACTGACCGAGAAGGACGGCGTGACCCACTGGATCGGCGACCCACCGGTCGGGATCCCCACTGGCGGCAACCCGCTGGAAGCTTTGCGCGACACCGTTGCTGCGCTTGCGACCGATCCGATCCCGGGCCTGCCGCCGTTGACCGGTGGCATGGTCGGGGCCATCACCTATGACGCCGTCCGTCGGTGGGAGACGGTGCCCGACACGGCACCGGACGAGCTGCACCTGCCCGAGCTGGCCATGATGCTGGCCACGGATCTCGCTGTCCTCGACCACGCTGACGGCTCACTGTTGCTGGTCGCGAACGCCGTCAACCACGACGCGACCGACGAGCGCGTGGAGGTTGCCTGGACCGATGCCGTCGAGCGACTGGACCGAATGACCGCCGATCTGGGGGCGGGTGCCCCGAGCACGGTGGCAGTCATCGAGCCGGCCGCACCAGCGGCTTCCAGCAGCCACACCCCTGAGCAGTTCCACGCCATGGTCGAAGCTGGTAAGGAAGCCATTCGGGCCGGCGAGGTCTTTCAGGTCGTGCTCTCGCAGCGGTTCGCCATGGACTGCCCCGCGGACGCACTCGATGTCTATCGGGTCCTTCGGGCCTCGAGCCCCAGTCCGTATATGTACCTCCTGCGCCTCCCGGCACCCGACGGCACGACATACGCCGTCGTGGGCTCGAGTCCCGAGGCCCTGGTCAAGGTAACCGGTAGGCGAGCCATCACCCATCCGATCGCGGGCTCCCGGCCGCGAGGGGGCACGCCCGAGGCTGATGTTGCCAACGGTGAGGTCCTGCTGGCCGACGCCAAGGAGCGTTCCGAGCACGTGATGCTCGTCGACCTCTCGCGGAACGACCTGCAGCGGGTCTGTCATGCGGGGACGGTGGATGTGGTGGAGTTCATGACGATCCGGCGCTACAGCCACATCATGCATCTCGAGTCCACGGTCGTCGGCGACATCAGGCCCGGGAACAGTGCCTATGACGTGCTAGCGGCAACCTTCCCGGCCGGGACGCTCTCGGGGGCACCCAAGCCGCGCGCCATGGCGCTGATCGACGAGCTCGAGCCGAGCCGGCGGGGGATCTACGGCGGGGTGGTCGGCTACCTCGACTTCCACGGCGACCTCGATATGGCCATCGCCATACGCACCGCCGTGATCAAGGGCGGGCGGGCCTACGTGCAGGCCGGTGGGGGGATCGTCGCCGACTCGGTGCCTCGCCTTGAGTTCGAGGAGAGCGTCAACAAGGCCGCGGCGGCCCTGCGCGCCGTGGCCGCAGCCTCAGGCCTGCGGGCGCCATGATCGACGCTCTGACCACCAAGCGGATGGTGTTGCTCCTGGTGCTGGTGAGCGCCGTGGCCATCCTGGTCAGTGGCTCCCGCGAGTGGGTCTCTGGCTCGATCGCCGATGCCGTGCTAGGCGAAACCGTCGTGCACGGGAAGGGATCCGACGTGGCACCGGGCGCCTTGGCTGCCGCCCTGGTGGGACTGGCCTCCGCGGTGGCCGTGGCCACGTCCGGCAAGGTGGTGCGCCTCATCGCCGCAGGCTCAGCGCTGCTGGCCGCAGTCCTTGGTGCAGCGGTGGTCATCGGGTTTCTTGGCGACCCAGCTGGCGCGCTAGGCAGGCTGGCCGCCGCGGGCACGGGCCGAACCGGGACCGTTGCCACTCACATCAGCGTGGGGGGCTGGGCATGGGTTGCCCTCGCAGCAACGCTCTTCATGGGGATCGGCGGGCTTGCTTCGCTGATCGGTGGGCGGCGCTGGAGCCAGCTTTCCAGTACCTATGACGCGCCGGTCGCGGACGTGGCGACCCGGCGAGACTCAGCGGGGCAAACAGTCTCGAGTCACGACTCGGCCTGGGACCAGCTGTCCCGAGGCGAGGACCCCACCGCCGAACACTGACTGCATGGGTCTCTGGCGCCGGCCTGCCCTGACACAATGACCATCAGTGGACGCATCGACGAGAGCGAGACTCACATGGCAGAGCACGGACACGGCCGCAGCAGGGCAGCCTGGACAGCGGTGACGATCTTGCTGGTTGCCGCGTTCCTGATCAGCGTGTCGGTCGTGGTGACGAGCTGGCTTCTGGCCATCATCGGGATCGTCCTGGTAGTCGTGGGTGTCGTTGCCGGCAAGGTTCTCGCCATGGCCGGGTTCGGTCAGAGCAAGCCGGCGCGCTCAACCGAAACCAGTGCGATTCGTTAGTCGCCCTGTGGGGGGCCGATTCGGCCCCCCAACAACTCGCGGATAGCCTTGCCGCGTGCCCACTGTCCTGGACGAGATCATTGACGGCGTCCTTGAGGACCTCGCTCTTCGACAGGCACGCACCTCACTGGATGAGCTGAGATCCCGCGTTGAGCGGCTCGCACCAGCGCACGACGTGGTCGGCGCTCTCACCGGAGACGGCGTCAAGGTGATCGCCGAGGTCAAACGCTCCAGTCCGAGCAAGGGGGCCCTCGCCCCGATTGCCGATCCGGGCGCCCTGGCCGCCGAATACGCTGCAGGTGGTGCCAGCGTCATCAGCGTCTTGACCGAGCAGCGTCGTTTCGGCGGAAGTCTCGAGGACCTGGCGGCGGTTCGGGCAGCCGTTGACATCCCGGTTCTGCGCAAGGACTTCATGCTCACCCCATACCAGCTGTGGGAGGCGCGTGCCTATGGCGCCGACGCCATCCTGCTGATCGTCGCGGCCCTCGACCAACCCACGCTCATCGGGTTGCGCGAGCTCACCGAGTCTCTCGGGATGACTGCTCTGGTCGAGGTGCACAACGAGGGTGAGACCGATCGGGCGGTCGATGCCGGTTCGCGCGTCATCGGCGTCAACGCGCGCAACCTCAAGACCCTCGAGGTCGACCGCGGCACCTTTGCGAGGCTGGCCCCGCGCATCCCGGACGGGATCGCCACGGTCGCTGAGTCCGGCATTCGCGGGCCACACGATGTGTTCGACTACGCACAGGCGGGTGCGGGGGCGGTGCTCGTGGGGGAGGCCCTGGTGACCGGCGGTCGACCTCGTGACGCCGTCGCCGATCTCATTGCCGCGGGTGCCCATGCGGCGCGGCTGGGACAAGAAGCCTGATGAGCGAACAGCCCAGCACGGCAGCCGCGGGCGCGCGAATGGGCCGCTTCGGCGCCTATGGCGGTCGCTACGTCCCAGAGGCCCTCATGGCCGCCCTCGAACAGCTCGACGAGGCAAGACTCAAAGCCAACATCGACCCGGCCTTCCAGGGCGAGCTCGAGCGCTTGCACCGCACTTATACCGGCCGTCCGAGCATCCTCACGGAGGTCCCGAAGTTCGCCGAGCACGCCGGGGGAGCTCGCATCTTGCTCAAGCGCGAGGACCTCAACCACACGGGCTCCCACAAGCTCAACAACGTGCTCGGCCAGGCGCTGCTGACCAAACGGATGGGCAAGACGCGCATCATTGCCGAGACCGGCGCGGGTCAGCACGGCGTGGCCAGTGCCACGGCCGCCGCCCTGATGGGCCTCGAGTGCGTCGTCTACATGGGGACGAAGGACACCCAGCGGCAGGCGTTGAACGTTGCCCGAATGCGGCTACTCGGCGCCGAGGTCATCCCGGTAAGCCAAGGCAGCGCGACCCTGAAGGACGCGATCAACGAGGCGATGCGCGACTGGGTTACCAACGTCGAGACCACCCACTACGCGATCGGCACTGTCACCGGCCCGCACCCGTTCCCCGAGATGGTGCGTGACTTCCAGCGCATCATCGGCGTCGAGGCCCGGGCGCAGGTGCTCGACCTCGTCGGTCACCTGCCTGACGCGGTGTGCGCCTGCGTCGGCGGCGGCTCCAACGCGATGGGCATCTTCCATCGCTTCATCGACGATCCCTCGGTCGCCCTGATCGGGCTCGAGGCCGGCGGCCATGGTGTCGACACCGACAAGCACGCTGCCCGTTTCAGCACCGGGCTGCCAGGGGTTCTGCATGGTGCATTCACCTACGTCCTTCAGGACGAGGACGGACAGACGCTGGAGTCCCACTCCGTCTCGGCCGGGCTGGACTACCCCAGCGTCGGGCCCGAGCACTCATTCCTGCGTGACAGCGGCCGGGCGCAGTATCGCCCCATCACCGATACCCAGGCCATGGATGCCTTCTCCTTGTTGTGCCGGACCGAGGGGATCATCCCCGCGATCGAGAGTGCTCATGCCCTCGCGGGTGCTCTCGACGTGGGGCGCGAGCTCGGCCCCGATGCCGTCATCCTGGTCAACCTGTCAGGGCGCGGCGACAAGGACGTCGACGCAGCGGCACGGTGGTTCGGGCTGCTCGACGAGTCGATGGAGCAGCAGTGAGTGGAGTCGGAGCAGTCCTGGCCAAAGCCAAAGCGCAGGGACGGGCGGCGCTCGTGGGCTACCTGCCGGTCGGGTTCCCGAACGTGCAGGGTTCGATTGACGCCATGGTCGCCATGGTCGAGGCCGGCGTGGACATTGTCGAGATCGGTGTGCCCTACACGGACCCTCTGATGGACGGCCCGGTCATCCAGCACGCGGCCGACGTAGCCCTCAAGGGTGGGACTCGCCTGCGGGACGTCTTCACCGCCGTGCGGGCAGTTGCCGCCCTGGGCGCGCCTGCGTTGGTCATGACCTACTGGAATCCCGTTCTCCGCTATGGCGTTGACCGGTTTGCCGATGACCTTGCCGAGGCGGGCGGTGCCGGACTGATCACACCAGACCTGATCCCGGACGAAGGGGCGGCGTGGATTGCGGCCGCCGAGCGGAACGGCCTCGACCATATCTTCCTGGTTGCGCCCAGCTCGACCCCGCAGCGGCTGCGTAGCACCGCCTCGGCCTGCCGCGGCTTCGTCTATGCCGCGTCGACGATGGGGGTCACCGGCGCCCGGACGACGGTCGGCGACACGGCGGAGGTGCTGGTCGCCCGGACCCGCCTCATGACGGACACGCCGATCTGCGTTGGGCTTGGTGTCTCCACCGGGGCACAGGCCGGGCAGGTCTCGACCTTCGCCGATGGGGTGATCGTCGGCTCGGCACTGGTGCGATGCCTGAGCGGTGCGGGGTCACCCGCGGACGGTCTCACCGCGATCGGCACGCTCTCGGCCGAACTGGCTTCCGGCGTCCGAGGGGGGTGCTGAGCTCATGGACCGCAGAGGCGGAGGGCGACGCGCAGACCTCGTTGGCTTGCTGGCCCGACTCATCCTCGGGGTGGTCCTCCTCGTGGCCGGTGGACTGAAGGTGACCTCGCCGGCGGCCTCGGCCTTGGCGGTTCGTGCTTTTCAAATCCTTCCTTACGACTTCGCCGGTTATGTCGGCTACGCATTGCCCGTGGTCGAGATTCTGATCGGGTTGCTTTTGGTCGCAGGCCTTTTCACGCGCCTGTCTGCATTGGCCGGAGGTCTGCTGATGGTCGTTTTCATGGTCGGCATCGCCTCGGCATGGATGCGCGGGCTGAGCATTGACTGCGGTTGCTTCGGGGGCGGGGGCACCATCGGGGCTACTGAGACGCAGTATGTACCCGACCTGTTGCGCGACGCGGCGCTCGCAGCGTGTGCCGTATGGCTCGTCGTGCGTCCGCGCACGGCATACAGCTTTGATCACCGTTTGTTCAGTTAGAGGAGAGATCACCCACATGCGTCCAGACGCGTCCCAGAAGCTCGCCAAAGCCAGGCCGAAGAGCGGCCCCAACCCAGCCGTGGTCGGCGCGGTCGTTGCAGCCGTCCTGATCGTGGGGGTGGTGGTGGCCATCCTCATCGGCAACAACAGCAAGTCGGGGTCCGGGGTCGGCGCATCAGGGCGCGCTGTTCCGGTGGGCGTTGTCGGAGGCACCGGTGGCGGAATCCTGGTCAACTCGGCTCCCCCCAAGAGCAACGCACCCACGGTGGACGTCTACGCCGACTTCCAGTGCCCCGTCTGTGGCAAGTTCGAGGCGACGTTCGGCCCCAGCCTCACCGCGATGGCCAAGGCCGGAGAGGTCAGGTATGTCGTGCACATGATGTCTTTCCTGGACCTCAACCTGAAGAATGACTCCTCGGCGCGCTCGAGCAACGCGGCAGCGTGTGCCGCCGACGCGGGCAAGTTCCCGGAATACCACTCCGCCGTATTCGCGGCGCAACCGGTCCAGGAGGGCGACGGATACACCGACGCCCAGCTCACCGAGTTCGCCACGGCCGTCGGGATCACCGGGACGGCACTGACGACCTGGCAGCAGTGCACCTCTTCGGGTCAGCACGAGCAGTACGTCGCCGATGTGGAGACTGCCTCAGGCAAGTCGGGAGTGACCAGCACGCCCACCGTGAAGCTCAACGGCAAGGACATCACCAAGACCCTGACCACGGCGGATGCCCTGACGGTTGCGGTCAAGGCCGCCACGAAGTGATCGGATCCATGAAGTGACGGGATCGATACCGAGCCCTGAGCAGTCGGTCTGGTTCATCGGCTGGTTCCCGATCCGGGCCTACGCGATGTTCATCCTTGCCGGCATCGTGGTGGCGGTCTGGATTACCCAGCGCCGGCTCGAGGACCGGGGCGGCAAACCGGGTCAGGCGCTGGATGTGGCGACCTGGGCCGTTCCGTTCGGGATTGTCGGCGGCCGGCTCTACCACGTGATCTCCAGCCCTCAGGCCTACTTCGTCGAGAGAGGACAGCCCCTCAAGTCGCACTATATCTGGTAGTGCGGACTCGGGATCTGGGGAGCCGTGGCGCTGGGCACGTTTGGCGCCTGGCTCGGCTGTCGTCGCCACGGAGTTCGCTTCCTGGACTATGCCGACGCGGCGGCACCCGGCGTGGTCCTCGCACAGGCGATCGGTCGCTGGGGCAACTACTTCAACAACGAGCTCTACGGCGCCCGGACCGACCTGCCATGGGGGCTGGAGATCCACTGCTGGGATCAGGGCGCGGGAGTTGCGACCACCTGTCCTGACAGCACCACGAACATCCTTGGGAGCTTCCAGCCGACGTTCCTGTACGAGTCCTTGTGGTGCCTCCTCGTCGCCATGGCCCTGGTGCTCGTCGACCGTCGCTACAGCCTCGCGAGGGGTCAGATCTTTGCGCTCTACGGAGTTCTTTACACCGTCGGCCGCGGTGTCATCGAGATGATGCGCACCGACACCGCCAATCATGTTCTCGGGCTTCGCCTCAATGTCTGGACGTCGGTCATTGTCTTTGCTGGCTCGGCCTTTGCCTTCTGGCGGTTGGGGGTGCGAGGTCAGAGCGCGCAGGAGGCGGTCGGAGGTGACAGCGGGAAAGACCCTGCTCCGGACGGCGCCCCACGATCTCAGCATCTGGACTGAAACGTCCCGCCTGTCAGGATGGGAAGGGTTCCGCTATCCTGCGATCACCACGCTGGCCAATGCCGTCCACGCCTGGTTCCCGGGCTGCTTCTCGAGACGTCAAGGACGGTGTCAGATCTTGTCTACGCTTTTCTCTGCTCAGCCGGTGAGCCAGGGGTTGTACAACTCTGAGCTCGAGCATGACGCCTGTGGTGTTGCGTTCATCGCGACCATGCGCGGCCGTGCGGGACACGACATCATCGACCACGCCATGACGGCACTGCGCAATCTCGAGCATCGCGGTGCCACCGGCGCAGATCCTCTTGTCGGTGACGGAGCCGGCATCCTCACCCAGATCCCGGACGGGTTTCTACGCGAGGTCGTGAGCTTTGAGCTTCCCGCGCAGGGCAGCTATGCGGCGGGTATCGCCTTCCTGCCCGCGGATGCGCACGAGCGTGCCGCGACTGAGGCCACGATCTCTGCGATCGCCGCGCAGGAGGGCTTGACGGTTCTCGGCTGGCGCGACGTGCCGATCGCCTCTGACCTGGTCGGTGACACCGCCAGAGCCTGTATGCCGTTCTTCCGCCAGCTGTTCGTGGCCGGGTCAGCCGGGCGGGCCGTGGGCATGGGCCTGGAGCGTCTGGCGTTCTGCCTGCGCAAGCGTGCCGAGCACGAGGCCGCGGTCTACTTTCCGTCGCTGTCGGCCCGCACGATGGTCTACAAGGGCATGCTCACGACCAATCAGCTTGAGCCCTTTTTCCCCGACCTATCCGACCAGCGGTACGTCACGGAGCTGGCCCTGGTCCACTCGCGGTTCTCGACCAACACCTTCCCTTCCTGGCCGTTGGCCCACCCCTACCGGCTGATCGCCCACAACGGTGAGATCAACACGGTCAAGGGCAACCGGAACTGGATGCAGGCTCGCGAGAGCCAGCTCGCGAGCGGCGTGATTCCGGGGGACCTCAAACGCCTGTTCCCGATCTGCACCACGGGGGTGTCGGACTCGGCGTCCTTCGACGAGGTCCTGGAGCTTCTGCACCTCGGCGGTCGATCGTTGCCGCACTCGGTCCTGATGATGATCCCGGAGGCGTGGGAGAACCATGAGGAGATGGATCCGGCGCGCAAGGCCTTCTATGAGTTCCACGCCTCATTCATGGAGCCTTGGGACGGGCCGGCCTGCGTCACGTTCACCGATGGCACCATCATCGGCGCGGTCCTGGACCGCAACGGTCTGCGTCCGGGGCGCTACTGGGTCACCGACGATGGCCTCGTGGTTCTTGCCTCGGAGACAGGCGTCCTCGACCTCGAGCCCGGACGGGTGGTCCGCAAGGGCCGGCTGCAGCCAGGTCGTATGTTCCTCGTCGACACCGAGCACGGCCGGATCGTCAGCGACGACGAGGTCAAGTCCTCACTGGCAGCTGAGAACCCCTACGAGGACTGGCTGCACGCTGGTCTGATCAACCTGGAGGAGCTTCCCGAACGCGAGCACGTCGTGCACACGGCGGCGTCGGTCGCCCGCCGTCAGCAGACCTTCGGCTACACCCTGGAAGAGCTGCGGATCCTGGTGACTCCGATGGCAAGGACCGGGGGAGAGGCGTTGGGCTCGATGGGCACCGACAGCCCGATCGCCGTGCTCTCTGATCGCCCTCGCCTGATCTTCGACTACTTCACCCAGCTCTTTGCCCAGGTGACGAACCCGCCTCTGGACGCCATCCGCGAAGAGCTCGTCACGTCCTTGGGCACCGTGATCGGCCCAGAGGGCAATGCCCTCTCCGCCGGACCGGCCAGCGCCCGTCAGGTGGTTCTGCCGTTCCCCGTGTTGGACAACGACGAGCTGGCCAAGATCGTCCACATCAATGCGGACGGCGACCTGCCCGGTTACGCCACCCATGTGGTCAAGGGTTTGTATGACCTCTCGGGCGGGTCAGGGGCCATGAAGGCTCGCCTTGAGGAGATCTTCGCGGAGGTGTCCGTGGCCATCGCCGAAGGCGCGCGTTTCGTCGTCCTCTCCGACCGTGACTCCAGCCGCAACCTTGCCCCGATCCCGACGCTCCTGCTCACCTCGGCCGTGCACCACCACCTGATCCGCGAGAAGACCCGCACCCAGGTCGGTTTGCTCGTGGAGGCCGGCGACGTCCGGGAGGTCCATCACGTAGCGCTCCTGATCGGCTTCGGTGCAGCAGCCGTAAACCCCTATCTGGCAATGGAGTCGGTGGAAGATCTGGTTCGGTCGGGTGCTCTTTCCGGAGTCAGCGCCGACATCGCGGTCAAGAATCTCATCAAGGCACTTGGCAAGGGCGTGCTCAAGGTCATGTCCAAGATGGGCATCTCCACCGTGGCTTCCTATCGCGGCGCCCAGGTCTTCGAGGCGATCGGACTCTCCCAGGAGCTGATCGACTCCTACTTCACCGGAACCATCTCCCAGCTCGGCGGCATCGGCCTGGACATCCTGGCGCAGGAGGTGGCGGCGCGCCACGCCACGGCATACCCGCCCGATGGCGTGCGACTGCCGCACCGCACGCTGGACGTGGGCGGTGAATACCAATGGCGACGTGAAGGCGAGCCCCACCTGTTCGACCCGGACACCGTCTTCCGTCTGCAGCACTCCACCCGGGCCCGACGCTATGACATCTTCAAGCAGTACACGGCGCGGGTGGACGAGCAGTCCGAGCGGCTGATGACGCTGCGCGGCCTGTTCGCGTTCGCGGCGGGCCGCGCTGCGGTGCCCATTGACGAGGTGGAGCCGGTCAGCGAGATCGTGGCCCGCTTCAACACCGGCGCGATGAGCTACGGCTCCATCAGCCAGGAGGCCCACGAGACCCTCGCCGTGGCGATGAACCGCCTTGGTGGCCGGTCAAATACGGGTGAGGGGGGTGAGGACGAGGACCGCCTGCTGGACCCGATCCGCCGATCGGCGGTCAAGCAGGTTGCGTCCGGCCGTTTCGGGGTGACCTCGCTGTATCTCACCCAGGCCGACGATATCCAGATCAAGATGGCGCAGGGTGCCAAACCAGGTGAGGGCGGCCAGCTTCCCGGCCACAAGGTCTATCCGTGGGTGGCCAGGACGCGTCACTCGACCCCCGGAGTGGGACTGATCTCACCACCACCCCATCACGACATCTACTCCATCGAGGACCTGGCTCAGCTGATCCACGACCTCAAGAACGCCAACCCAGCGGCGCGGGTCCACGTCAAGCTCGTCTCTGAGGTGGGGGTTGGAACGGTCGCGGCCGGTGTCAGCAAGGCGCACGCCGACGTCGTGCTCATCTCTGGGCATGACGGCGGCACCGGTGCTTCACCGCTCACCTCACTGAAGCACGCTGGCGCTCCATGGGAGCTGGGCCTTGCCGAGACTCAGCAGACGTTGGTGCTCAACGGTTTGCGCGACCGGATCGTGGTCCAGGTTGATGGCCAGCTCAAGACCGGTCGTGATGTCGTGGTCGCGGCACTGCTCGGCGCCGAGGAGTTCGGCTTCGCCACTGCTCCGCTGGTCGTCAGCGGCTGCGTCATGATGCGCGTGTGTCATCTCGACACCTGCCCCGTAGGCATCGCGACCCAGAACCCCGAGCTGCGGGCCAGGTTCTCCGGCAAGCCCGAGTTCGTCGAGACCTTCTTCGAGTACATCGCCGAAGAAGTTCGAGAGCACCTGGCTGCCCTTGGCCTGCGCTCCATCGAGGAAGCCATCGGCGAGGCATCGCTGCTCGAGATCGCAGCGGCCGTCCAGCACTGGAAAGCCAGCGGCCTCGACTTGACCCCGATTCTGACCGAGGTCTCGTCGGCCAATGGCGTGCCCCGGCGCAACACCATCGGCCAGGATCACGGACTTGAGAAGGCTCTGGACCACACCCTGATCGAGAGGAGCCAGGAAGCGTTGCGCGACAAGACCCCTGTGCGCATCGAGCTCCCGATCCGCAACGTCAACCGCACGGTGGGCACCATGCTCGGCCACGAGGTGACCAAGGCCTACCCGCAAGGTCTGCCTGACGGGACGATCGAGATCTCGCTGTCGGGGTCGGCTGGTCAGTCGTTGGGTGCATTCCTGCCCGCCGGCATCACTCTGCGGCTCTATGGCGACGCCAATGACTATGTGGGCAAAGGACTCTCGGGTGGTCGGGTGGTGGTCCGACCCGATCGCTCGGCTTCGCTGCCGGCGGAGCACAACGTGATCGCCGGCAACGTGATCGCCTATGGGGCAACCAGCGGAGAGGTCTTCTTGCGCGGTCAGGTGGGCGAGCGGTTCTGTGTGCGCAACTCCGGCGCCACAGCTGTCGTCGAAGGCCTCGGTGACCATGGTTGTGAGTACATGACCGGTGGCACGGTGATGGTCCTGGGGCCAATCGGACGCAACTTCGCGGCCGGGATGTCAGGTGGCGTGGCCTACGTGCTGGATCTGCGTGAGGACCGGGTCAACCGCGAGCTTGTCGACCTCATGCCGCTGCGCGACGGCGATGTGGACGTGGCGCACGAGCTCCTGACCAAGCATCGCCTGTGGACCGAGTCTGCAGTGGCCGGAAGGCTTCTCGCGGACTGGGACAATGTCATGAGCCGATTCACCCTCGTCCTGCCGCGTGACTATCAGCGTGTCCTGGACGTTCGAGCAAAGGCACAGGCCGAGGGACTCGACCTCAACGGCCCCCAGGTGTGGGAGCGGATCATGGAGGCTTCCCGTGGGTGATCCCCAGGGCTTCCTGTCGACCCGTGAGCGGGAGCTCCCCAAGCGTCGTCCGGTGTCGGTCCGGCTGATGGACTGGAACGAGGTCTACGAGCAGCAACAGGTCGGCCAGTTGCAGAAGCAGGCAGGTCGCTGCATGGACTGCGGTATTCCTTTCTGCCACAGCGGTTGCCCGCTGGGGAACCTGATCCCCGAGTGGAACGACCTGGCCTGGAAGGGCGACTGGCGAGAGGCCATTGAGCGGCTGCACGCGACGAACAACTTTCCGGAGTTCACCGGTCGGCTTTGTCCCGCACCGTGTGAGACGGCCTGCGTCCTCGGTATCAACCAGCCAGCCGTCACCATCAAGCAGATCGAGGTCACGACGATCGAGCGAGCCTTCGATGCCGGAGGCGTCGTGCCCCAGCCACCGGGCCGGCTGACCGGCAAGACCGTGGCGGTTGTCGGGTCAGGGCCAGCAGGCTTGGCTGTCGCCCAGCAGCTGACCAGGGCGGGACATACCGTCGCCGTCTTCGAACGTGCCGACAAGGCAGGGGGACTGCTGCGATATGGCATCCCCGAGTTCAAGATGGAGAAGTCTGTTCTGGACCGTCGCCTCGCGCAGATGGAGGCCGAAGGCACGCGCTTTCGCAACGGCGTCGACGTCGGCGGGGACCTGACCGGTAAGCAGCTTCGCGACCGCTATGACGCGGTTGTGCTGGCCATCGGCGCAACGGTCCCTCGTGACCTGCCCGTCCCGGGCCGTGAGCTCGATGGCGTCATGCAGGCCATGGAGTTCCTCCCCCCAGCCAACCGCGTCGCCCTTGGTGAAGAGGTCGAGGGTCAGGTCGTTGCCACGGGCAAGGATGTCATTGTCATCGGTGGTGGCGACACGGGAGCGGACTGCATCGGCACCGCCCATCGCCAGGGAGCCAGATCGGTGACGTCGCTGGAGATCATGCCTCGCCCCGGCGAGGACCGCCCCGAAGGCCAGCCGTGGCCGACATACCCCATGCTTTTTCGCGTCGCGGGCGCACACGAGGAGGGCGGGGAGCGCGTCTATGCGGTCAACACCAAGGAGATTCTGGGTGACGAGCTCGGCACGGTCCGGGCTTTGCGCCTGGTGGAGGTGGCGCTTGGTGGCAGCGGCGGGGGCTTTGCCGAGGTCGAGGGCACTGAACGCGAGATCGAGTGCCAGCTCGTGCTGCTCGCCATGGGCTTCCTCGGGCCCGAGACGAGCGGCTTGGTCGAACAACTTGGGGTCGAGCTGGACGAACGCTCGAACATCAAGCGGGACAAGGCTTTCATGTCATCGGTGCCAGGTGTCTTCGTGGCTGGCGATGCTGGTCGCGGGCAGTCGCTGATCGTCTGGGCGATCGCCGAGGGTCGCTCGGCCGCCGTGGGCGTGGACGCCTATCTCATGGCCCGGATCTCAGCGCTTCCCCGCCCGGTGAACCCCACGGACCGACCGCTCACCGTGTGACTCCGAGCGGGCACGCCCTCACCTCGGGACGGAGCCGCCCATAGGATTGATGTCATGCGTCGCGCGAAGATCGTTTGCACCCTGGGTCCTGCCACCTCGTCGCCGGAGGGTGTGCGGGCCTTGGTCGCCGCAGGCATGGACGTGGCCAGGCTCAACCTGTCCCACGGCAGCTACGCAGACCACGAAGAGGTCTATGCCGAGGTGCGCAAGGCCAGCAATGAGCTGGGCAGGGCTGTCGGCGTCATCGTCGACCTTCAGGGTCCCAAGATCCGCACCGGCCGTTTCGCCAACGGCCCCGTCATGCTGGTCAAGGGTGCGCGCTTCACCATCACTATCGATGACATCCTCGGGGACGAGGACAGCGTATCGACGACCTACAAGGGACTTCCGGGGGACGTCATGCCCGGCGACCGGTTGCTGATCGATGACGGAAAGGTCGCCCTGTTGGCCCGCGAGGTCACAGATACCGATGTCGTCACGGAGGTGATCGAGGGCGGCTTCGTGTCCAACAACAAGGGCATTAACCTGCCTGGTGTCGCGGTGAGCGTGCCGGCTCTGTCGGACAAGGACGAGGCGGACCTGCGCTGGGCGTTGCGGCTGCGCGCGGACTTCGTGGCCCTTTCGTTTGTGCGTGAGGCCAAGGACATCGACCGGGTTCACGAGATCATGGACGAGGAGGGCGTTCGCCTGCCGGTGATCGCCAAGATCGAGAAGCCTCAGGCCGTCAAGAACCTCAGGGAGATCATCACCGCGTTCGACGCTGTGATGGTGGCGCGTGGAGACCTCGGCGTCGAGCTCCCGTTCGAGGAGGTCCCGCTGGTTCAGAAGCTCGCCATCGAGATGGCCCGGCGCAATGCCAAACCCGTGATCGTGGCCACGCAGGTGCTGGACTCGATGATCGAGAACTCCCGCCCGACGCGTGCAGAGGTCAGCGACTGTGCCAACGCGGTCCTGGACGGCGCCGACGCCATCATGCTGTCCGGCGAGACCAGCGTCGGCAAGTGGCCGATCGAGGCAGTGACCACGATGGCCCGGATCATCGAGAGCACCGAGGACCACGGCCTCGAACGCGTCCCGGCACTGGGCACCCGCCCGCACACCGTCGGTGGGGCCGTGACGGCTGCTGCGGCAGAGATCGGCGAGCTGTTGAGAGCCAAGTACCTCGTCACGTTCACGCACTCGGGAGACTCGGCCAAGCGGCTCTCCCGGATCCGTTCGAAGCTGCCGATGCTGGCGTTCACCCCGATGCAAGCCACGCGCTCGCAGCTGACGCTCACCTGGGGGATCGAGACCTACCTCGTGCCGATGGCCCGACACACCGACCAGATGGCGAGGCAGGTCGATGAGTCCCTGCTGGAGAACGGCCGCTGCGCTCCCGGCGACACGGTGGTCATCGTCGCGGGCTCACCGCCCGGGATACCTGGTTCGACCAACGCCTTGCGTGTGCACCACATCGGCGACGCGAAGAACAAGGTGGCACCCGCCTACGAGGACCTCTGCTGACCGGACCCACGATGGCCGCGGGCGGGCCTCGCCCTCGGCCCCCACCGATGATCAGGCATGACGCGGGGGTTCCTGGGTGAGCCGAAGGGCCAGCGTGGGGCAGGCTTTCACCGCAGTCCGGGCCATCTCGAGCACATGGCTCTTCACGGGCTCGTGAACGATAGGAAAGCCCCACTCGTCCAGACTGACGACCTCGGGCAGGAGCTCGGCGCATAGGCCGTGCGCCTTGCACGCCGGCCAGTCGACCCGGAGCTGGTGGTCGCTCATCCGAACACCTCGTCGTGGCCGCCTCGGCATCCGCCCAGCGCGTGCGAGTCGACCTCCTCGGGGAAGCGCGTCAACATCGAGGTCACCAACCGCGCCGTCCCGTCTGGGTGGGCGCAGGCTCCACGCCGCACGACAAGCCCACACAGCTCCTCCACTCGCCCAACCGGACCTCCACGATGGACTAGGTCGCGCAGCGCCTCGGCCATGGCAGGCAGTCCGTTGAGGCAGGGCCCACACCGTCTGGCGCTCTGACCGGCCAGGTAGTCGACCAACGCTTCGGTTCGTACCAGAGGGCACCAGCCCTCCGCCAGAGGCAGCAGCACGCCGGCACCGAGGGTGGCCCCGGCTGCGGCGATATCTATCCGAGACACCCTCAGTCCCTGGGCCTGCGATGGTTTCAGCCAGGTGCCGTGATACCCGCCGAGCAGCAGCGGCTGCGCCATCTCGGACTCGGTCAGGACCTCGGCCAAGGGCGTCCCGAAGGCCACCTCACGCACCTCCGGATCCCAGCCGTCCCCTCGAAGGGTCAGCAACGTGGTGCCGGGCTCGTCGGCCGTTCCGTAAGCGGCGTAGCCCCGCGACCCCACCCGGGCCAGGTGCCCAAGGTGTGCGAAGGTCTCGGCATTGGACAGCAGTGTCGGTCGCCCTCGGTGCCCGCGGACGGCCTCCGGCTGCCACGCAGTAACCGGCAGGTTCTCGCGACCCGCCAGGAGCTGCAACACGGCCTGGGCCTGGCCCGCAACGAACCGGGGTGCGGCGTCGTGAAGCTCCCATTTGAGGCGCTCACCAGCGGTTGCGCGTTCACTGAGCGCCTTCTCGACGCCCACCCTGATGGACGGGAGCTCGCTGGGCACCACAATGTGCACCTCACGGGTAGCCAGCGCGTGGGCCACCGCAGCGGCCCCGTCCAGGACGACGTGGGGCGCCAACGTCATGAGCGCTGCGTCCTTGCGGCTCGCGGGCTCACCTTCTGAGGCGTTCACCACCACCACGGCTCTACGACGGTGGGCCGAGGCCAGCTTGATGGCAGAGGGGAATCCGGCACCTCCGCGTCCGCGCAGGTCCACCTCGCGGGCCAGCTGGACCAGCTCGTCGGCGCTTGGTGTGGGAGTCGGCCCGAGCCGGTCACGATGGGCCACGAGGCCGGGACCCTGCGAGATCCCGGCGAGCAGCGCCGGACCTTGCGACACCACAGGGTCCAGTCCCACCTCATTGCGGACGATGGGCTTGACGGTGCTTGTGACCGCGCTCATGAGGTCACCATCTTCGGCCGAACGAGCAGACCAAGACGCACAAGGAGCGCTACCACAACCGCAGCAAGGGAGCCGAAGTTCAAGGCCGCCCCCCACACGGTCGCGGCGTCGGTGCCCATCTGCACCCCGTGGATAAGCCCCAGACCCCAGGCGGCATAGGCCAGTACGTGAATGGCGCGCCATGGCCGATGTGACATCCGGTTGCGCAACAGGCTGGTCACCGTGACGGCGATGAGCAGGTCGAGGGCAAAAGACCCCAATCCCAGCCACAGTGGCTCGTACGTTCCACTGAAGGGCACGAACGCATGCCACCAGCGGATGTCGACGAAGGTGTCGACCACCGCTGTGGTCACGTGTGCGGCCAGGAAGGTGACGGCCAGCAGCGAGACGTTGCGGTGCAGGCCCTGGGACAGCATCCGCGGCCAGAGCCGCGGGCTCACCCTGGCTGTGGCGAGAACACCGAGCATCGTCGAGACGGTCAGCAGCAACAGGAGGACGAAGCCGGTCCCGCGGTTGGCGAACCACAGCGCGGGGCCGCTCATGAAGTCTTCGGTCATCCGGTTGCCTCCGATTCGGGCCAACGGGCGGTACGGACGATCCTGCCCTCCGTGTCGATGAGCCGGGCGGGAATGTCACGCGCGGTAAGCCAGCCAACTGCCCTGTCACCCAACACGATTGCCGCAGTGCTGGCAGTGTTCGCTGCCACGCAGGTGGCACCTGTGGCGGTGGCGGTGCGCCACGGGCCTTGTGTCGGCTCACCTGTGAGCGGGTCAAGCAGGTGGTGCCGTATGACGCCGCCGCGGATCCACCGTCTGGCGGCTGTGCTGGAGGTGGCCAGCCCGCCATACGGCAGGTGCACCATCTCGGCACCGGCAGGGTCATCGACGATCTCGCTGACGGCCACGGGCCAGCCGCCGGGCCCGGCGACGGCTACGTCGCCCCCGAGGCTGATCACTACCGTCGAATCAGACTCTGCTGCAATGGATTTCGCGATCAGGTCGGCAGCCCAAGCTTTGGCTGTTGCACCCAGGTCCAAGGCGCAGCCGGGAGGCACCCTGACACCGCCCGCAGGATCCAGCAGGATCTCTCTCCAGGCACCTACCCGGGCGGGAACGGGGACTCCGGCGGGGCCAGTGGACGCGGCGATGACCAGGGCAATGTCGCGGTCATAGCCGACAGCGGCCAAGGCGTGGCCCAGGGTCGGGTCCACCAGGCCGTCGGTCTGGGCCGCCGCATCCTTCGCCGCTTCGACCGCCTGAACCAGCAAAGGGTCGACTGCCGTCCACGACCCGGCGCCAACATTGGCGCGGACGAGGTCGGAGTCCTTGCGGAATCGGCTGCAGGTGCGGTCCACGTCGTCGAGCAGTCCCGTCGCAATCTGACGGGCCGGCTCCAGTGCCGCCGCATCTGAGGTCGAGAGATGGACATAGGTGCCGAGGGCTCGCCACGTCGCAGTTCCGTGGCCCACGGGGGCCCTGGCTGCGAGCGTGCGCATCAGGAGGCCGCCGACGGAGCAGGAGGGGCTGCTGGCGCTTTGGCAGCCACCGGTGCGGGTGCCTGTGCCCGTGCCGGTGGCTGTGGTCGTGCCGCGGAAGCCGGAGCCGCCGCTGACCGGCTCGTTGAGCGGGCGGACGTACCACCGGCAGAGGTACCTCCGCCGGACTGGCCCCGGGATACCTGTTGCGAGGCAGCAGGCGCCTTGGCCTGAACGATGCGGGTGGTGACCACGATGCGGACGGGCAGAGGGGTCGACACCGGCCTAGGCGCGGGTGTGGCGGCTGCGAGCAGAGAGGCAGCCGCGGCCTTGGACTCTGCCTTTACCTGCGCCTTTTGCGCCGTGTAGTCGGCGGCGAGGCCGGTCACCAGACCGGTGCCGACGAAGGCAGCGGCGGTGATGCCGCCGGTCAGCACAGACAGGGAGTTCAGGGTTAGATCGCGTGACTTGGTATCGCGAGGCATCTAGCTCCTCCAGTTCGTCGAGAGATTCCACAGTGGGGTCCCCGACGCCAAGGTGGCCTCAGGTTGGCGTTAAGAGAACCTCAACGCTGTCCATGGCCGTCAGAAGGTTCGAGCGCCTTAACCGTAATTTGAGGTTCTCGCGAGGTCCCCATAGGGCTCGGGGAGTGACGATGACGTCGGGAACTCTCCCTTAGCAAGGTCTGGAGCACACAATATGAAGAGAATTCGCCCGAGTTTCACTGTCCTCAGCGGTGCGGCCATCGGTCTCATCGCCGGAGCCTCCGCCTACGGCGCAGTCTCCACAGCATCGGCGGCGCCTTCCACGACGGTCAAGGCGCCCACCACGGTCGTGGGGGGGGCCGGGGGTGGGGGGCCCTGCGCGGCCGGGCCCGCGCGCCGGGGCCGGGTGGGGAGACGCCCCCCAGGGGAGGAAGAAGGGGGGACCCAGCCGCCAGCCGCCCC
>JBBQUB010000024.1:0-19779 GCA_038212865.1 Actinomycetales bacterium | reverse complement strand
GGTGTGCAGGCGCGCCATCCGGATCGCGTTCTCGTTGGCTTCGGCTCCTCCATTGGTGAAGAAGACGGTGTTGAGGTCTGCGGGGGCGATCTCTGCGATGAGTCGGGCCGCCTCGCTGCGGGCATCGTTGGCGAACGCCGGCGAGACGTAGCAAAGCCTGGCTGCCTGCTCCTGGATCGCGGCGACCAGCTTGGGGTGCTGGTAGCCGATATTGACGTTGACCAGCTGTGAGGAGAAGTCGAGATAGCGCTTGCCCGAGTAGTCGGTGAAGTAGGACCCAGCGGCGGAGGCGATAGGCATCGGGTCGATCTGCGCCTGCGCGGACCAGGAGTGGAAAACGTGCGAGCGGTCGTCGGCGCGAACTCGTGCCTCGTCGGCGGTGCTCATCGCGTGCGGGGAAAGCCGAGGTCGACGGCGGAGGTGGCAGGGTCGGGCCAGCGGGCGGTGACAACCTTGCCACGGGTGTAGAAGCTCAGGCCCTCAACGCCGTACATGTGGGTGTCGCCGAACAGCGAGTCCTTCCAGCCCCCGAAGGAGTAGTAGGCCACCGGAACCGGGATGGGGACGTTGATCCCCACCATGCCCACCTGGACGTCGTACTGGAACGCTCGGGCGGCCCCACCATCGCGGGTGAAGATCGCCGTCCCGTTCGCGTAGGGGTTGTTGTTGATCAGCGCCAGACCCTCCTCGTAGTTCTTCGCGCGGACCACGCAGAGCACCGGCCCGAAGATCTCGTCGGTGTAGACGGTCATCTCCGGGGTGACGTGATCCAGCAGCGTCGTCCCGAGGAAGAAGCCCTCGGGGGGCACGTCCTCGACCCGGCCGTCGGCGACCAGGGTGGCACCCTGCTGCGCGCCCGCGCCGATGTAACCCGCCACCTTGTCCCGGTGCTCAGCGGTGATCAGCGGCCCCATGTCGGTGTCGGGGTGGGTGCCGTCGCCGATCTTCAGCTTCGGCAGCCTTGCGGCAATGGCCTCCACCAGCGGGTCTGCCACGTCACCCACGGCGACGGCGACGGACAGCGCCATACAACGTTCCCCTGCTGAGCCGTATGCCGCCGAGACCACCGCATCGGCAGCCATGTCCACGTCGGCGTCAGGCAGCACAAGAGCATGGTTCTTGGCGCCGCCAAGGGCCTGGACCCGCTTGCCATGAGCGGTGCCGGTCTCATAGATGTACTTCGCGATCGGCGTTGACCCCACGAAGCTGACGGCGGCAATGTCAGGGTGGGTCAGCAACGCATCGACGGCCTCCTTGTCGCCCTGGAGCACGGTGAAGACGCCGTCCGGCAGACCCGCGTCCTTCCACATCTGCGCGAGGAACAGCGAGGCGGAGGGATCCTTCTCACTGGGCTTGAGGACGAACGCGTTGCCGCAGGCGATGGCGTTGGCGCACATCCACAGCGGCACCATCACCGGGAAGTTGAACGGTGTGACGCCGGCGACCACACCCAGTGGCTGACGGATCGAGTAGACGTCCACTCCCGTGGCGGCTTGTTCGGAGAACCCGCCCTTGAGCAGCGCAGGAACGCCGGCGGCGAACTCGACGTTCTCCAGGCCGCGCGCGATCTCACCGACCGCATCGGAGAGCACCTTGCCGTGCTCGGCCGTGACGATGGCGGCGAGCTCGTCGGTGCGCTCGCGCAGGAGCTCGCGGAAGGCGAAGAGCACACCGGAGCGGGTGGACAGCGACGCGTGCCTCCAGTCCTTGGCAGCGGCAACGGCCTTGGCCACCGCGTCACTGACCTCGCTCATGCTGGCCAGCTCCACCTCGGCGCTGCGCCGACCTGTCGCCGGGTTGTAGACCGGCGCCGTTCGCCCGGATGTCCCCCGGGTCCGGCGGCCATCGATCCAGTGTGAGATGCGCCGTGTCGCTGAGCTGGGTTGTCCCTGCGACCTGCCCTGCGTCTGCGCAGTGTCCCGTGTCATGGGGGTGAGAATACGTGTCACCTATTGATCACACAATATAGCTTTTGCTACGTTACAAACATGCAGACCATGCTCTCAGCCATCGAGGAACGTCTCGAGGAGCACAGCTCCCGAGGCCTTGCGCAGGCCGTGAGCCGGGCTGTCCGTGATGGTGTGTTGCGGCCAGGAGCAAGACTTCCCTCGATCCGGATCCTGGCCACATCGCTCGGGCTCTCCCCCACCACGGTCAGTGCCGGGTGGGCGCTGCTGGCTCGCTCGGGCGCGATCCGCACCGACGGCCGACGCGGCACAACCGTCGCCGACCTGAGGGACCCGGTCCCCGGCCGGTATCGGCGGGCCCTCGAGCGACCGCCCGACTTCGCCCTTGACCTGTCCACCGGGATCCCCGACGCAGCGCTGCTGCCGAGCCTCGGGTCAGCGTTGAGCCAGCTCACCACCGCTGCCACCCCCGGCAGCTACCTGGACGACCCTGTCCTGCCGGGGCTGCTCGAGGTCCTAGAGGCCCAATGGCCCTACACCGCGCAGGAGCTCATGGTGGTGGACGGTGCCATGGACGCCCTGGACCTCGTGTCGCGAACACTGCTCCGCTTCGGTGACCGGGTGGTCGTCGAGCATCCCTGCTTCCCTCCCCTGCTGGACCTGCTCGAGTCCATCGGTGTCGAGGTGGTCGGTGTGGCTGTTGACGGTGCCGGGCTGCGACCAGAACCACTCTCGAAGGCCCTGAGCAGCAACGCGGCGGCCGTGTTCCTGCAGCCGAGAGCGCAGAACCCCACCGGCGCGTCCATGACCAACGATCGCGCCCAAGCGCTGGCACCGATCCTGGCCCGCGCCGCTATGCCGGTCGTCGAGGACGACTCGGCCGGCGCCGTTGCCGCTACCCCGCCGATCAGCCTGGGACAGTGGATCCCCGACCAGGTGATCCACATCCGCAGCTTCTCCAAGTCCCATGGCCCGGATCTGCGCCTCGCCGCGATGAGCGGACCCAGCGATCTGCTGCGCGAAGTCATCCACCGAAGGGAGCTTGGTCAAGGCTGGACCAGCCGGGTGCTGCAGCGAGTTCTCCTGAGCCTGCTGACGGACCCTACAGCTGTGGCGGACGTGGACCGTGCCCGTGACGAGTACACCCGCCGGCGTGTTGCACTGGTCGCCGCGCTGGTCTCACGCCGCGTGCAGGTCGCCGGTGGCGACGGCCTCAACCTGTGGGTGCCGGTGCATGACGAGTCCGCTGCCATCATCCGACTGGCCAGCCAGGGCATCGGTGTTACCCCAGGATCGCCGTTCGACGTCATACCGGGTGGAGGCGCCCACGTGCGGGTCACGGCCGGTCTCATCTCCGAGGGCCACGAGGAACTGGCTGACGTCCTGGCTGCAGCGGCGAGCACGGGCGCATGGGGCTCGCGGGCTCGCTAGCTGTGCCCCCCATGTTGGCGATGACTGTGAGGTTTCGGCTGCCATGACGACCACACCCGCACAGCCATCGCCAACGACTGGTCAGATTCGGTGATCTTCGGCAAACAAGCGGAGGAGGTCCGGCGGAGTGAGTCCGGCCAGGGTTGAGATCTGCACAGCACCAACGGTTTCGGGCACCACCACGCGATGCGGCACAGCAATCGTTCGTATGCCGGCCGCCACCGCCGAGGCCACACCCGGCGGTGAGTCCTCGATCGCGATACAGGCTGCGAGATCAACGCCGAGCAGGTTGGCGGCCACCACGTAGGGTTCTGGGTGGGGCTTGCCATGTTGAACAACGTCTCCGGTGACCACCGCGGCAAAGGTGCCGTTCGGCAAGCTGCTCACGACGGCCGTCGCCAGCGACTCCCACGACATCGTCACCAAGGCGCATGGAACTCCTTGCGCACCAAGGCTTTCGAGCAGCTCACGGGCTCCCGGGCGCCACGGCACATGCACCTGGACACTGGCGATGACGCGGGCGAGCAGCTCGTGGACGATCTCCACCGGAGTCAGCTCGATCGGTGAGTGGGAGCGGATGTATTCAGCAGACACCAACAGGTCGTTGCCGACAAGCTGGTGTGCGTGCTCGTCGGTCCACACCCCACCATGCTCTTCGACCAGAGCGTGCTCGGCGGACATCCAGTAGGGCTCGGTGTCGACAAGAGTGCCGTCCATATCCCAAAGGACCGCGGCCGGAAGGACACCGGTCATGTTGTCGCCGAGGTCATGTTGCGTTGCTGGCATTGCACTGAAGGCTATGTGGCATTGAAATACTTGGCCTCGGGGTGGTGCACGGTCAGGGCATCGGTGGACTGCTCGGGGTGCAGTTGCAGCTCCTCGGAGAGCGTGACGCCGATCCGTGAGGGGTCGAGCAGCTGCACCAGAAGCGCACGGTCCTCGAGGTCTGGACAGGCCGGGTAGCCAAACGAGTAGCGGGACCCGCGGTATCCCTGACGCAGGATGGCGCTGAGGTCGTCGTTGTCGTCGGCACCGAAGCCGAGCTCCTGGCGCACCCTGGCATGCCACATCTCGGCCAGCGCCTCGGTGAGCTGCACCGAAAGACCATGGAGCTCGAGATAGTCGCGATAAGCGTTGTGCTCGAACAGCTCGGCGGTCGCCTCGGCTACGCGCGCACCCATCGTCACCAGCTGGAAGCCGATCACATCCGGCTCGCCGTCCGACTCGTAGCGTTGCTTGCTCTTGAAAAAGTCCGCAAGGCACAGTCGACGGTCACGACGCTGTCGTGGGAACGAGAACCGGGCCCGCTCGGTGCCGATCTTCGGACCATCGGTGCCTTCGTGAGCGTCCTCGTGCTGTAGGACCACGAGCTCGTTCCCTTCGCTGTAGCAAGGGAAGTAGCCATAGACGACTGCGGCTTCGAGCAGGCTTTCGGTCTTGATCCGGTCCAGCCACATCCGCAACCGCGGCCGGCCCTCGCTCTCAACCAGGTCGTCGTAGGTCGAACCGGCTTCGCCGCGAGTGCCCTTCAGCCCCCACTGCCCCAGAAAGGTTGCCCGCTCGTCCAGGTAGGACGCATAGTCCGCCAGGGCAATGCCCTTGACCACGCGGCTGCCCCAGAACGGTGGCGTCGGGACGCTGTTGTCTTCGGCCACGTCTGAGCGGGTGGTGTCGGCAGGTGCATCCTTAGCCCCCTCAGCCACCACGGCACGCACCCGGCGCTTCCGCAGCTCGGGCAGGGTGTCCGAGACCTTGAGCTGCGGGTTGGCGCGGGCGGCCGCGACGGCGTCCATGAGACGCAGACCCTCGAAAGCGTCTCTGGCGTAACGCACTTCACCCTCGTAGACCTCAGCCAGGTCGTTCTCGACATAGGCCCGGGTCAGGGCCGCGCCACCGAGCAGCACCGGCCAACGCGCAGAGAACCCCCGGGAGTTGAGCTCCTCGAGGTTCTCCTTCATGACCACGGTTGACTTCACCAGCAGCCCGCTCATCCCGATCGCATCCGCGTCGTGGTCCTCGGCTGCGCGGATGATCTCGGCGATCGGCTGCTTGATGCCGATGTTGACGACCTCATAGCCGTTGTTGGACAAGATGATGTCCACTAGGTTCTTGCCAATGTCGTGGACGTCGCCCCTGACCGTGGCCAGCACGATCCGGGCCTTGGCCTCACGCGCCGAGCCATCAGCATTGCCCTCGATGAAGGGCTCGAGATAGGCCACCGCGGCCTTCATCACCTCGGCGGACTGCAAGACAAACGGCAGCTGCATCTCACCCTTGCCGAAAAGCTCACCCACGGTCCGCATTCCGCCCAGGAGGTGGTCGTTGATGATGTCGAGGGCGCTGTGACCCTTGTCGAGTGCCGCCTGCAGGTCGTCCTCGAGCCCTTGGCGTTCGCCGTCGATGATGCGTCGCCCCAGTCGCTCCTCCAGCGGCAAGGCAGCCAGCTCGTCCGCGCGAGTCTCCTTCAAGGAGGCGGAGTCCACACCCTCGAACAGCTCCAGAAGTCGGCTCAGAGGGTCATACGTGAGCTCGCTCTCGCCAGGTTCACCAGCCCAGACACGCTTGTCATAGACAAGGTCGAGGGCCACCTGGCGCTGCTCCTGTGGGATCCGAGCGATCGGCACGATCTTGGCGGCATGCACGATGGCCGAGTCGAGTCCCGCCTTGACGCACTCGTGGAGGAAGACCGAGTTGAGGACTACCCGGAGCGCCGGCTTGAGACCGAACGACACGTTGGAGACGCCCAGGGTGGTCTGAACGTCGGGAAAGCGACGCTTGATCTCCCGGATCGCTTCGATGGTCTCCAGACCGTCGCGTCGCGTCTCCTCCTGGCCGGTGGCGATCGGGAAGGTCAGCGTGTCGACGATGATGTCCTCGACGTTCATCCCCCACTCACCGGTGAGCGCCGTGATGAGCCTGGAGGCGACAGCCACCTTGTGCTCCCGGGTGCGGGCCTGACCCGTCTCGTCGATGGTCAAGGCGATGACGGCGGCGCCGTGCTCCTTGACCATCGGCATGATCCGCGAGAAGCGCGAACCCTCGCCCTCGCCGTCCTCGTAGTTGACCGAGTTGACGACCGCACGCCCTCCCAGCAGCTCGAGACCGGCCTCGACAACGGGTGGCTCGGTCGAGTCGAGCACCAGGGGTAGCGTGCTCGACGTCGCGAAGCGGCGCACGATCTCGCGCATGTCCTCCACGCCATCGCGACCGACGTAGTCGATGCAGACGTCGAGCAGGTGGGCGCCGTCCTTGGTCTGATCGCGGGCGATCTTGACGCACTCGTCCCAGCGTGAGGCAAGCATCGCTTCCTTGAACGCCTTGGAACCATTGGCATTCGTACGCTCGCCGATCGAAAGGAAGGACGTGTCCTGGCGGAAGGGCACCGCGGAGTACAACGAGGCGACGCCGTGCTCGGGTCGGGGTCGGCGCACCTTGATCGGCGAGCCACCAACCGCTTTGACGACCGCGGCGAGGTGGGCAGGCGTCGTACCGCAGCAACCACCGACAAGGGAGAGACCGAACTCCTTGACGAACTGCGTGTGCGCGGCTGCGAGCTGCTCCGGGGAGAGCGGGTAGGCCGCTCCCTCTTTGGTCAGCATGGGCAGCCCGGCATTGGGCATACAGCTGATCGGGATGCGTGAATGTCGCGAGAGGTGGCGTAGATGCTCGCTCATCTCGGCCGGGCCGGTCGCGCAGTTGAGCCCTATGGCGTCGATCCCGAGGGGTTCCAGAGCGGTCAGTGCCGCGCCGATCTCTGAGCCCATGAGCATGGTGCCCGTGGTCTCGACCGTGACATGGACGATGACTGGCAGGTTCTCGCCGGCCGCAGCCAGCGCGCGTTTCGAACCGATCACGGCAGCTTTGGCCTGTAACAGGTCCTGGGATGTCTCGATCAGGATGACGTCGACGCCCCCGTCGATCAGCCCGCGGGCCTGCTCGGCGTACGCGTCCCGCAACGCCGCGAAGGAGACGTGGCCCAGCGAAGGCAGCTTGGTGCCGGGTCCCATGGAGCCGATCACGAAGCGAGGATGCTCGGCAGTCGACCACTGGGTGGCGGCTTGGGCAGCGATCCGCGCGCCAGCCTCAGCCAGCTCGTAGATGCGATCGGAGATGCCGTACTCGCCTAGGTTCGCCAGGTTGGCGCCGAACGTATTGGTCTCGACCGCATCGACCCCCACCGCTAAGTAGGCGTCGTGGACGCCTCGTACGACGTCCGGACGGGTGATGTTGAGGATCTCGTTGCAGCCCTCGTGGCCCTGGAAGTCGTCCATGGAGGGGTTTGCTGCCTGGAGCATGGTGCCCATCGCGCCATCAGCGACCAGGACACGCTCGGCAAGGGACTTCCGGAAGAGGTCGGAGCGGCTGCTCAATGTAGTGGACCTTCTCATGAGGGGAATCGACCCGAAGTCTATCGGCGCGGGGCAGGACTGCCCGACCAGGATTCCGTAGTCTGGTCACGTCAGCCCACAACGAGCAAGACGGAGGCATATGGTGATCCAGCTCGAGGACGTGACAGAGCTACGTGACCCCATCATGATTGCCGCCTTCGAGGGATGGAATGACGCGGGCGAGGCGGCGACTGCTGCCGTCGAGCACCTTGCCGAGGTGTGGAAGGCCGAATCCATCGCAGCGTTCGACCCCGAGGACTACTACGACTTCCAGGTCAACCGCCCGCGGGTCGTTCTCGATGACGGCAAGCGCCGGATCAGCTGGCCCACCACCCGTATCCTCCTGGCCACATCGACCTTGCTGGACCGCGACGTCCTGCTGGTCCAGGGCATTGAGCCGTCCACGCGCTGGCGCTCGTTCACCATCGAGCTGCTCGAGTACGCCCGGCAGCTCGGCGTGACCAAGTTCGTGACGCTGGGCGCCCTGCTCGCGGACGTGCCGCACACCAGGCCGATCCCCGTCTCCGCCACCTCCGAACACGTGGACGTCATTCACCGCTTCGACCTCGAGCCCAGCACGTACGAAGGCCCGACCGGCATCGTCGGAGTCCTGGCCGACGCAGCGAGCCAGGCCGACCTGCCCTCACTGTCCTGCTGGGCTGCCGTTCCGCACTATGCCGGGGGCACCCCTTCACCCAAAGCCACCCTCGGGCTCATCGCCAAGCTGGAGGAGCTGCTCGACCTGCCCATACCGCGCGGCGATCTCGCCGACGAGGCGCGGGCATGGGAGCACGGCGTCGATGAGCTGGCCGAGTCCGATGACGAGGTCGCGGAGTACGTCCATTCCCTCGAGGAGGCTCAGGACACCGCCGAGCTACCCGAGGCTACTGGTGACGCCATCGCGCGCGAGTTCCAGCGCTACCTCCGCCGCCGCGAAGACCCGCCGGCCGACTAGAGCCGGATGCCCAGCAGGGCGTCCAGCGCCCGCCCGACAAGCCCGGGGGCGCCCAGTTCGGTGCCGCCGAGCTCCAGGCTCTCCTGGACCCAGTCGTCGACCGCGACCAGTGCCCCAGGCGCGTCCAGGTCATCGGAGAGACACTCGCGGATCCGAGCGAGCGTCGCGTCTGCCGACGGGCCGCCGTTGCCCGACAGCCCCGCCCGCCATGTCCCCAGCCGCAGCTGAGCATCGGCCAGCGTCTGGTCGGTCCACTCCCAAGGCGTGCGGTAGTGGTGCGCGAGCAGCGCCAAGCGGATCGCCATCGGGTCAACCCCGGATTCCAACAGCTTCGAGACGAGCACCAGATTGCCCTTGGACTTGCTCATCTTCTCGCCGCCAAGACCAACCATCGCCTGGTGGACGTAGAGGCGAGCGAACGGCGAAGCGCCGGTGAGGCCGCAGGCCTGGACTGCACTCATCTCGTGGTGAGGGAAGATCAGATCCGTGCCACCACCCTGCACGTCAAACGACATGCCGAGGTAGTCCAGGGCGATGGTCGTGCATTCGATGTGCCAGCCCGGTCGACCGTCGCCGAGGTCTCCCCCGGGCCAGGAGGGCTCGCCGGTGCGCGCGGCCCGCCAGAGCAACGGGTCCAGCTCGTCGCGCTTGCCGACGCGCTCCGGGTCCCCGCCTCGCTCGGCGAAGACCGCCATCATCTGGTCGCGGTCCCAGGAGGAGATCGAGCCGAAGTCCCGTGCAGAGGATAGATCGAAGTAGAAGTCGCTTCCCGCGCCGTCAGCTTCTGGCACAGCCACGCCGTATGCCTTTCCGCGCGACAGCAGGTCCGTCACCGCTTTGACGACGGACGGCACCCCCTCGATGACCCCGATGTAGTGATCCGGAGCGATCACGCCAAGAGCGGTCATGTCCTCGCGAAAGAGCGCAATCTCCAGGTCGGCCAACGCCTGCCAGTAGACACCGTCGCGGTCGGCACGCTCAAGCAGCGGGTCATCAACATCGGTCACGTTCTGGACATACAGCACCTCATGGCCAGCATCGCGCAGGGCACGACCCAGGAGGTCAAAGGTCACATAGGTCGCGGCATGGCCCACATGCGTGGCGTCGTAGGGAGTGATCCCGCAGACGTACATCCGTGCCGTGGGACCTGGCGTCAGCGGACGAACCATGCCAGAAGCGGTGTCGTGGACGCGAATGGGGCGCCCGATGCCGGGCAGAGCGGGGATGAACGGCGATGGCCAAGATTTCACGCACCGAGCCTAATCGTGCCCACTCAGCGGGGTTACAGGGGCGGCCAGGGCACGGCGGGACCACGGCCGTTGGGCTTCGGGAACAGACCGGTGGCCAACAGTCCGGCAATGCGCTGGCCGACGGCCTCAACCTCGGCCGGTGACAACAGCTCTTGGAGAGTTCGCGAGATGGGGCTTCGTGGGTTGCCCAACCATCCCGCCAACGCCTCCAGTCTGGCCAGCTCGGAGGCTGGCAGCGGCTCGCCCACCCATCCCCAAAGCACTGTGCGCAGCTTCGGCTCGGCGTGAGCGCTCAGGCCGTGGTCGAAACCCCACAGCGAGCCGGACTGGTCCACCACCAGGTGGGAGCCTTTGCGGTCGGCATTGTTGATGACGACGTCGAATACCGCAGCAGAGGCAAGCTCTGGTCGATCCGCATGGGCCACCACGACCGCCGTGCCGTCGGCAAGCTGTGCCGAGAAAACGGGCAGCCATCCCGGAGCAAGGTCCGCCGGGGTGAGGACGTCGACGAGCGTTCGGCTGCCCCCTTCGACGGCGCCGACCCACTGCTGGACCGAACCGGACCCGAGCGGCCCGTCTCGGAGGACCGTGGGGGGCACAAGGTCCCACCCGCCGACAGCCGAGAGCACGAACGCCGCCGCCTCACGTTGGGCGAGCGTCCCGTCAGGAAAGTCCCAGAGCGGCTGCTCCCCACTCACGGGTTTGTAGATGACCGGCGTTCGGATGCCGTCCAGCTCGAGCTGCCCGAGCAGTGCGATATTGCTGGCATCCACGAGGCGCCCCTCGATTTCGATCTCGCCCAACGTCAGGACATCGAGGATGCGTGCGACCTCTTCCTGCGTCGAGGGAAGGGGCAGAGCCATGACTACCAACCACCGTTCAGCGCTTGTATCCGTTGGCGCGAGGGCAAACATGCCCGGTTGGGTCGAGGGGGCCACCACAGAAGGGGCAAGGAGGTCTCCCCGCGCTGACCAGCTTGACGCAACGGCGGGCGAACGCACGCGCCCTGGCCGGCTCGATAACCACACGCAAGATCGTCTCGGACTCGCCGGGCTGCTCGGGCTCCAGCGTGAGCTCACCCTCTTCATCGACCTCGAGAGCATTCTGGGCGTCATGGCACTCCAGGATGACGACCTGACGCTGGGCGTCCCAGCCAAGGCTCATCGTGCCCACCCGGAACTCGTCCTCGATGGGGGTGGCCAGCGGCGCGACGTCCTCGCCAGCCTCGGCACCGGCGTCGGCCACCTCGGCGTTGGAATCGGCAAAATCGTCAAGCAGGTCCGTCACCCGTTCGGCGAGGGTGCTCACCTGTTGCTTCTCCAGCGACACGCTGGTCAACCGTGATCCGGCGCTAGCCTGGAGGAAGAAGGTTCGTTGCCCGGGCGGACCGACGGTGCCCGCAACGAACCGTTCTGGAGGGTCGAACTCAAGGACCGGCATACGGCCAAGTTTAGTGGGTATACGCGGTGCCCGAGGAGCCTGCGCCGCCTCCGACCGGCGCGTCCCCGGCGGACGCACCGTCATCGTGCTGGTCACCGGTCGGCGCGTCAAAGGCTGGTGGCACGAGAGCGGACAGGTCGGCCCCACCATCGTTGAGCCGTAGCACGAAGGGTCGCCGTTGCGTGTAGGTGACGACCGACAGGGACCCCGGGCCCACCGTGAACCGCTGGAAGTGGTCCAGGTGTGCCCCGGCTGCGTCGGCCAGGATCGCCTTGAGGACGTCACCATGAGAGACCAGCGCCCACAACGCGTGTGGTCCGTGCTCGACACCGACCCGAGCGTCGACCTCGCGCACGGCCTGCAGCGCGCGGGCCTGCATCTCCATGATGGACTCCCCGACGAAGATCTCACCGTCGGGGAACCTGGCAGCGCTCGGCTGGTCCTGCACGAGGCGCCACAACGGCTCCTTGGCCAGCTCCTGAAGCGACCCGCCTGTCCATGCCCCATAACGACATTCGCCGATCCGGTCGTCCGTCTGGACCGTCACGTCGGCTAGCGTCCCGACCACGATCTGCGCAGTCTCGACGCATCGTTGCAGAGGGCTGGAGACAACAGCACGCAGCGGCATACCCCTGAGCCGCTCAGCCAGATCGGCCGCCTGACGGCGCCCGGTGTCGTCCAGGCCCACCCCCTCGGACCAGCCGGCCAGCGTCCCGTTGGCGTTGGAGGTGGTGCGTCCATGGCGGATCAAGAGGCAGGTCGGCACGAACGCTACTGTACGGCGGGTCCGTGCGTCAGGCCCGAAACCGTGGTGCCATAGGCAAGTGATCGTTGACAAAGCCGTCTATCGCGACAGACGCCGAATGCCGTGCGGCGATCTCAGTGATGAGCTCGATCTGCTGCGTGAGGCCGAGCAAGGGTTCATCTGGATCGGTCTGAAGGACCCCACCGACGCCGAGTTCGCCCTGGTGAACGAAGAGCTCAAGCTCCACCCCCTTGCCGTCGAGGACGCGGTCAAGGGCAACCAGCGGCCAAAGCTCGATGTCTACGACGAATCGATGTTCTTGTCGCTGAAGACTTTGCGTTATCTCGACGAGACCTCGGACGTCGAGACCGGCGAGGTGATGATCCTGATCGGTGACCGGTTCGTCGTGACCGTGCGCCGAGGCGAGGCGAACCCGCTCACAGGGGTCCGCAGCCGGCTCGAGCAAACCCCGGAGCATCTGACGCACGGGCCGATTGCCGTCATGTACTCGGTGATGGACTCGATCATCGACAACTACACGCTCATTGACGCCGAACTGGGCGAGGACCTCGATCTCATCGAGCAACAGGTCTTCTCGGGCATCCGAGGGATCGATGCCGGCGACATCTACCGACTGAAACGTGAGGTCCTCGAGGTCAAGCGTGCGGCGACCGCGCTCGTCGAGCCGTTGAACCGGCTGCAGTCCGACGACGCACCGATCGTGCCGGAAGAGATCCGTCCGTTCTTTCGTGACATCTCGGATCACCTGCTGCGCGTCATCGACCACATCGAGTCCTATGACCGGTTGCTCACCGATGTCCTGAGCGCTCACCTGGCCCAGATCACCGTGCAGCAGAACAACGACATGAGAAAGATCTCGGCCTGGGTCGCGATGGCCGCGGTGCCCACGATGGTGGCCGGGATCTACGGGATGAACTTCGAGTTCATGCCCGAGCTGACCTACCGACCGGCATACTTCATCGTCCTGGGCGCGCTGGCCGTCGTCGAGCTGGCCTTGTTCCGGGCGTTCCGCACGTCAGGCTGGTTGTAGCGGGCCGCTCAGGTAGCACTCAGCCAGCCTGCGCCCAGCACCACGAACAGGACGAGTCCGAGGGCTACCCGATACCAGATGAACGTCGTGATCGGATGGTGCGCGACAAACCTCAGCAGCCACGCGATGCTGGCATAGGCCACGACGAAGGCGATGACGATGCCTACGGCGATCTGACCGAAGCCGACGACGCTGGCGTTGACGTCCTTGAGCTCGTAAAGTCCGGCCGCGGTCAACGCTGGGATGGCCATGAAGAACGACAACCGGGTAGCCGTAACCCGGTCCAGTCCATTGATCAGACCGGCCGAGATCGTGGCCCCGGAGCGGGAGACTCCGGGGATCAGGGAGAAGCACTGGACCAGGCCGATGACCAGGCCGTCACGCATGGTGACCTCACCCTCACCGCGCTGGACGCCGCGGCTCTCCAGAACGCCGTGTCGCCTCTCCGCCACCCACATCACCACACTCCAGAGGATGAGCGCCGCCGCAACCACCCAGAGGCTGCGCAGCCCACCGGTGATCACCCCCTTGGCCAGAAAGCCCACGACGCCAACCGGGATCGATCCCAGAATGACTGCCCAGGCGAGCCGGTAGTCGTGGTGGCTTCGTTCCTGAGCGCTACGCAGGCCGCGTAGCCAGGCGCCGAGCAACCGGACGATGTCCTTGAAGAAGTAGACGAACGTGGCGGCGATAGCGCCGAGCTGAATGGTCGCGGTGTACGCAGTGACGGCAGGGTCGTCCACCGTCAGGCCGAGCAGCTTCTCGGCGATAGTCAGGTGACCGGTGGAGGAGACCGGAAGGAACTCGGTCAAACCTTCGACGATGCCCAGGATGATCGAGTCGAGATAGGTCAGGGTGCTCACGGGCTACTTTCGTTCGTCTTGGTGGTCGGTCAGTCGCCCAGCCCGGACTCGTCCATGAGCTCAGCCATCGTGCGCACCACATGTAGGCGTTCGTCCAGCGAGGCGCCCTCAGCAGTGATCGTCAGGGTCGTGACACCGGAGGAAGCGTAGCGGCTCAACCGGTCCTTGACCCGGTCGCGCGGGCCGATCAGGGAGGTTTGGTCAATGAAGTCCAGCGGCACTGCAGCTGCAGCCTCGCGGTGGGCCTTGCCGAGGAACAGGTCCTGCACCTTCGCCGCCGCCTCCTCGAAGCCCATCCTGACGGCCAGGGCGTTGTAGAAGTTCTTCTCCCGCGATCCCATCCCGCCGATATAGAGGGCCGCGAAGGAGCGTAAGGGCAAGGCACCCGCCTCGACGTCATCGCTGAAAATGACGGGCACCGTTGGCACCACATCGAATCCGGCGAGGCGATCTCCTTTGGTCCCACGATCGGCGCGGGCCCGCCCCATCTCCAGCGAGGCCAACAGGTCAGCAGAGTGTTCCGGGCTGAAGAAGATCGCCAGCCAGCCGTCGGCGATCTCGCCGGCCAGCTCGACGTTCCTGGGACCGACCGCGGCCAGGTAGACCGGCAGGTGCTGACGCACCGGGTGGATGGTCATCTTCAGGGGCTTGCCGGGGCCATCGGGAAGGGGCAGGGTCCAGTGCTTGCCCTGATAGGCCACGGTCTCTCGTCGGAGAGCCATTTTGACGATATCGACGTACTCGCGGGTCCGTCCCAGCGGTGCGTCGAACTTCACCCCGTGCCATCCCTCGCTTACCTGCGGTCCAGAGACCCCCAGGCCCAACCGGAAGCGTCCGCCGGACAAGGTGTCGAGGGTCGCGGCGGTCATCGCAGTCATCGCCGGGGTCCGGGCTGGGATCTGCATCACGGCCGAGCCGAGATCGATGTTCCGGGTCGAGGCGCCCACCCAGGACAGAACCGTCGCCGCATCCGAGCCATAGGCCTCGGCAGCCCAGACCACGGAGTAGCCGATGCGATCCGCCTCTTGTGCCAGGGCGATGTTGTCCGCGCTGTTGCCAGCGCCCCAATAACCCAGGTTCAAGCCAAGTTTCATGTCGGCGAGGCTATCGGCGTGCTGCCGCCATGGGGAGGGCCGGCCGCCGCTAACGTACCGAGATATGCAACACAGACGGATGGGACGTTCAGGACTGTCGGTGTCTCGCCTTGCCCTGGGGACCATGGGGTGGGGCGCCAGCACCCCCGTCGAGGATGCCCGTGACCACCTCAAGGCCTATCTGGCTGCCGGTGGAGACTTCGTCGACACCGCTCACGGATATGCAGGCGGCGCCTCCGAGGAAGCCCTGGGCACGATGCTCGGCCGCCTGGTCCCCCGCGAAGAGCTCGTCATCTGCACCAAGGCCGGAATCTCCCGGCGGACGAAGACTCGCGTGGTCGACACCTCGCGTCGGACCTTGATGCACCAGCTGGACACCTCGCTGGAACGCATGGGCACGCCCTACGTGGATCTCTGGCTGGTCCACACCTGGAGTGACGACACTCCACTGGACGAGACCCTTTCGGCCCTGGAATGGGCCGTGACCAGCGGCCGGGCGCGCTATGTCGGTGTCTCGAACTACTCGGGATGGCAGGCTGCACACGCGGCCACATTGATGTCAGCCACACGAATCCCACTGGTAGCCAACGAGATCGAATACTCGTTGCTCAACCGAATACCCGAGGACGAACTGGCGCCCGCCGCGCAGGCACTTGGCTTCGGACTGATGCCCTGGTCCCCTCTGGGACGAGGCGTCCTCACCGGAAAGTACCGAAACGGCATACCAGCTGACTCACGAGCTGCATCACGGGAGTTCAACGGACTGGCGGGGCTCAACCTCACACAGGAGTCCGGACAGATCGTGGACGCTGTGGCCATCGCAGCGCGCGGGATGAACGTCAGCTCTGCCGAGATCGCCCTGGCCTGGGTGCGTGACCGGCCTGGCGTGGTCGCACCGATCGTGGGCGCACGAACGACCGCGCAGCTGCGCACGGCTCTGGCCAGTGAGGATCTGGAGCTGCCCGCCGAGCTGAGGCTCGCCCTGGACGACGTCTCCGACTGACGTTCACGCAACCAGGTGAAACCGGGGAGATGACTCAGCGGGTGATCGAGGGCTCTTCGTCGTACTCGCTGTCATCGAGGCCCAAATAGACGCCATCGTCGCCATCGTCGCCATCGTCCAGCTCGTCGTCGACCTCGTCCGGGTCATCCTCGTCCGGATCATCCTCGTCATCGTCGCCGCTGTAGATCTCCAGTGGGGTGACCTCGCCATAGGACTCCAACAGAGCGTCGTCATAGAGCTCGAAGGCGTCGGCGACATCTTGATAGGCGGCCACGACCGTGGGGTCGTTCTCACCTCGGCGCTGGGCCGAGGCCTCGAGATGCCTCTCGAGAGTGGCGGCCAAGTTGGCCAGCGCGGCACGCGGGTCGGCGGTCATGACTTGAAGGTATCCCGTTCTGCGTCAGAATGGGTGTGATGATCGAGTACGAGTATCGGGTTCTGGTCTTCTCCAGGGATGTTTCCCGCAGTGACCTGCGTCGCGCGGTCGCCGCCGAGGCCGAGCACGGCCACTGGGAGCTGGCCAGACTGCGCCTCTACTTTGGTGGGGCCCGCAGGGTGTGGCTGCGGCGCAGGATCATTCGGGTTCATCGCACCTTCTGAAGCTGAGAAAGTCAGCATGTGGCGAGGAAGCGTTCCAGGACCCGGGCCCCGAACTCCAGCGAGTCAAGGGGCACCCGCTCGTCGATCCCGTGGAACATGGGGGCAAAGTCCAGATCAGCCGGTAGCCGGAGCGGAGCGAACCCGTATCCGGTAATGCCCAGGGTGCTCAACGCCTTGTTGTCCGTGCCCCCCGAAAGGCAGTACGGCAGGATCGACGCGCCGGGGTCCTCTGCCAACAGGGCCTGCTTCATCCCCTCCACCAGGTCGCCGCTGAACGGGGAGTCCAGGGCAATGTCGCGGTGAAGCACCTCAACAGCAACGAACTCCCCGACCAGCTCCCTGATAGTGCTCATCAGATCATCCTCGTGACCAGGCAGGAATCGGCAGTCCAACGACGCCGCCGCGGTTTGCGGCACCACGTTGTGCTTGTAACCCGACTCGAGCATCGTCAGGTTGGCGGTGTCCTGCAAGGTGGCCAGGACGAAACCGCGCGCCCCACCCAGCTGAGCCAGAATCTGCTCAGGTGAGGCGTCGTCATACGAGGTTCCGGTGATCTCGCTGAGCCCGTCGAGCAGCTGGCGCACCGAGGCGATGTATTCGCGGGGCCACACGTGCGCTTCGATCCGCCCGATCGCAGCCGCAAGCCGGACGATCGCATTCTCGTCGTTGAGGACGGACCCATGACCTGCCCGCCCGTGGGCGGTCAGCCGCAGCCACGCCATCCCCTTTTCCGCAGTCTGTATGAGGTATGCGCGGGTGGGCTCGCCGGTCCCCCTTGGCTGCACGGTGACGCTGTAACCGCCGACCTCGCTGATCGCCTCGCTGACACCCTCGAACAGCTCGGGGTGGTTGTCCACGACCCAGTGGCTGCCCAGCACTCCCCCCGCCTCTTCATCGGCAAAGAAACCGAACACGAGGTCACGCGGGGGCTGGATCCCGGATCGGGTGAGGTGGCGGATATTGGCCAGGATCATCGCGTCCATATTCTTCATATCGACCGCGCCCCGCCCCCAGATGCAGCCGTCCCTGATCTCGGCTCCGAACGGGTCCGCTTGCCAGTCGCCGGCATTGGCGGGCACGACGTCCAGATGTCCGTGAACGGCCAGGCCCGGACGGCTAGGGTCCGAACCCTGCACCCGGACAAAGACATTGGCTCGCCCCGGCTCGCTTTCGACATACAGGGGGTCAAGCCCGACCTCGGTGAGCTCTCCCATCACGTACTCCGCGCACGCCCGCTCCCCTGGCCCAGAACCATCGCCGTAGTTACTCGAGTCGATCCGGATCAGATCGCGGCAGATGCGGGCGACTTCGGCTTCGGGAGTCACGTTGTCGGTCATCTGGTTCACCCTAGTTGGCGGGTTCGGGAAGCGGTCCGCGTGCGTGCTATCGTTCCCCCTCGTTGCGCGTGCTCACACAGGCACGCGTGCAATCACCGGTCCGGGTGGCGGAATGGCAGACGCGCTAGCTTGAGGTGCTAGTGCCCTAACGGGCGTGGGGGTTCAAGTCCCCCTCCGGACACCGATGGCGCTCCGCGTTTGTGCAGGTCACAGACTTGGGGCGCTTTGTCATTTGGCCCGAAAATAGCCCGTGATCATTCGCGTGATCATTCGAGGAGTTCACGACGTGCCCCCGGCGAGAATCACGTCGAACTTGGCCGCGGCCCCAGCCTGCATGCCTGGCATCACGTGCGCGTAGACGCCCAAGGTGATCACCGCGCTGGCGTGCCCCAGCCGCTCGGACACGACCTTCACCTGCTCCCCCGCGGCCAGGAGCAGCGAGGCATGCGTGTGCCTCAGGTCGTGCAGTCGGATCGTCGGCAGCTTGTCCTCGCCCAGCGCCTTGCGGGCTGCGACCACAGCAGCGACGAACCGGCGAGACAGGCCCTCAGGGCGCCGCAGCTTCCCGTCCATGCCGGCCAGCACGTAGGCGCCGTCCCGGGCCAGGGAGAGCGAGAGCGTGCCCTGGGCGGCCTTGTGCACCTTGAGCATGGTGAGCGTCCCGGAGCCGAGGTCGACCGTCCGCGACTTGCCGGACTTCGGCGGACCGATGATGGTCTCCTCCCCCGCGCCCTTGTGCTTGACGACCGTCACCGAGCGGCGCACCGAGAGGCGGGCACCCTCGAAGTCCACGTCGCCCCAGCGCAGCCCGAGGGCCTCACCGCGGCGCATGCCCGTCGCGGCCAGCAGGGACCAGGCGATCAGCAGATCGTCGCCGGCCTGGTCGCGCTGCTCGAGGAACGCGCGGAGCTCGCCGCCGCTCCAGACCTTCATCTCGGGCGACTTCGCTGCCTTCACCGTGGGCGGGTCCGCCTTGTCCGCCGGGTTGGCCACGAGCAGCCCGTCACGCACCGCGGCACCCATCCCGGCATGCACGATCGTGTGGACGTATCGCACCGTCCGGGCGGAGAGCCCGCCGCTGCCGTCGACACGGCCCGTGGTCTCCAGCTGGTGGTACAGCTTCGTGAGCATGGTCCCGGTCAGCTGCTCGAGGCGAAGGTCACCGATGTGCGGCTGGACGTGCAGGCGGACGTTCTTGCGGTAGGAGGCGACGGTCGAGGGTTCCTTGCGGAGCCCGTCCAACCATGTGGCCATGTGCCCGCCGACGCTGAGCCGGTTCGGCGCGACGTGGGTCTGTAGCTCGACCTCACGGAGCTTCTTACGCAGGAACGCCGCCGCTGCCTTCCGGTCGCCGAAGCCGCGCTTGATAGCGACGCCGCGGGACCCGTCCGGCTTCGGGTAGGTGTACCTCACGTAGTACGCCTGACCAGCCCTGGGGCCCGACTTGATGGTGTACTCGCTGATCCCGCCCTCGCCGGCCTGCCGGCGTCGTGGCTTGGTCATTTCACGTTCCCCTTCAGCTCATCGATCATCGAACGCACGTCGTGTGTCACCTTGGTCAGGCTCTCTTCCAGCGCGTTCGCGAGCATCATCCTGGACTCCTTTGGTGTGCCCACCAGGCCTCGGAGTCGCTTGCCGGGCGCAACCTGCCGGGCGTGGATCGCCTCGGTCATCCAGTGCTGCAAGCCCTTCAGCGTCTTCACCTCGTTCGCGTT